>JACCVN010000083.1 GCA_013698165.1 Parachlamydiaceae bacterium
CCCAAACACGTAACGTGCTAGAATCTAACTTGTTGAGGGAGCTTGCTGTTAATCCACGGTAGTGGATCTCTCTCTGTAGCCCGTAGCAAGGCTTGCGAGCGATAGCGAAGACAGCCGCAGCTACGGGTATGCTAAACAAATCCTCATAACCCTGACAAGGGTTCTTCTCTTTTTTCATGCTCTCTCTGCGACTCTGCGACGCGCCGCTAAGGATTCCACCTCAACCACATAGGTGAATCACGCGAAACGTCGCCCCCCTCTCTCTGAGTCCTCCGCAAGCTCTGTGGCAGTAAATGATGGCTCTGGAGCACACGAACCATCATTTCCGATAAGCAGTTATTTCGCCATCTGCAGTTCTATCGCTTTATTGACAGCCTGGATGTAGCCTTTGTAGCCATACAAAAGATCATCTTTAGTTAATTCGTAAGGCATATCGGGAGTCACACCCAAGTTTTCCAAACGAGTGCCGTTTTGGCGCTCGAAGATACTCGCAGTGTAGCTAAAGTTAGCTAAACCAAATAGGTTAGGATAACTATGCTGTTTGACAATACCTCCGGCACCGGCTGTTTGTGCGCCAAAAACTAGTGCGCGGCCATTATCTTGCAAAATGGCAGGAACGATGTCAGCGCAGGAAAAATCGCGGCTATCGACTAATATCACTATTGGTTTGCTATAGTGTGCCTGAGGATGGGGATCAATGATGTCTATTCCTTGTACAGGCCTGTTTCCTGTTAATGTATTGCCTGCTTCCCACTCAGAGATGATAAATTCACTGTAGGATAGTTGACCTAACAAAAATTCTGGTGTCACAGGATATCCTAGCATGAGTGAAACACTGGCACCCATCTGAAGTTCATAGGTAATCTGTTCGATATCCTTAAAAGCTTGCGCCACATCTTCCTGTGTAATAGTAGCTTGATGCTGCAAAGCAATCAGTGGGTGATCTGTAAGCATCGATAGGATAGCGTAGGCATAAAGGAATATTCCGCCCGGATTGTCGACTTGATCGATTACAAGAGCGTCTGTACTGGTCTCAAAATAACGCAGAACAGATGCCAATTGCATGGCAAATGTGGTAACATTATTATAATTGTCTGTCGGCTGATAAGTACTAATGCGTACATATCCCACCCGCTTCTGAGTTAGGGGTGAACGGTAAATATAAGCTTTAAAATGTGATGATGCCGATTCCTGCCAAATTTTTGTGCCCAAGGTCAGCAATCCCCTGTCCAAAGAAGGGGTGGGTATCCCACGTTCAGCTTGGTCCTGAGAATTGTAAGCATCTTTTCCGGCCTGCGCAAAAAACTCTTCATAAACTTTAGAGCGGTCTTTAGAGAGGGCATTGGCCACAGGGTTGATCACCATCGTTTTATAACGCTCCGGAACTACAGGAGCCAAATCCGGCGATTCTTTGTACTCAATGCTCTCTGCAAATCCGAACATGTTCATTGCTGCTGCAGTCATCACTTTAAAAGAAGAAAGTGATTTGTTAGCAATCTTTTCAGGGGAGTAGACCCATTCCATTTCGGCAGTGATCACTTCACCTGTCATCTTTTTAAATTGAAGGTGTATTGTCCCATGAGGAACTTGATGCCCTATTGATCGCAATCTCTGAGTGAGCACACCTTCTGCTAATACTTGGGAAGTTTTTGATGAGGGATTTCCAAGCTCATCGTTTTTCAATTGACTAATCGCTTCATCGATAGGTTTTCCATCAAACATCAAAAGTTCATCTCCAATGCTTGGGATCTTAGAACCTCGATAAAGCCCTAGAGATGCCATTTCTTGGAAGTAGTTATTTGAAGCATCTGTAATGATATAATGGCCTTCAGCACTTTTCACTTCAAAAGGAAGTAAGGCCATTTCGGTAGAATAATATTCATTACTTACATGATAATCGCGAGTACTAATGAAAAACGAATGCAAAATTCTTTGATAATCATGAACAGTCATATTTTCAGAAGATTCAATTTTTGCTTTTGCAAGATCAATTTCCTCGTCCAAACTCCAGGCGGCATAATCCTTTTTCCATTCA
>JACCVN010000099.1 GCA_013698165.1 Parachlamydiaceae bacterium
GGCTATGGTGTTCATATTTACTGCACAAAAACAACACCCTAACCCGTAGCTGCGGCTGTCTTCGCTGTGCTCGCGAGCCTTTCTATGTGCTGATCCACTATCGTGGATTAGTTGCAAGGGACATTCACAAAATCATGCCATGCCCACTTCGTGGGTCCGTACTCGTAAAAAATATGGATTCTCTACTAACGCACGAGGTCATTTAGGGCTATGCTTTTATTGAATCAGCTTAGTGATTCAATAAAAAGCATAGCCCTAAATGACTTCGTGCGTTAGTAGCTGAGCGTTGATCTACAAAAGGCACCAATGATTTCCCGTTCAATATCCTTCCCATATCTGCCGCTTGCAATCCTGCTTATCCTGCTGTTAGAAATGAACTCAACGTCACATCGCTATATCTTGTTATTCGAGCTTGCCGGGATTCTTAGGGGACTGCCAGGTTTAAGAACGTCGGTTGGTAGTCGGTTGTGTTTTTTTATGACACTGATATCAATATTGAAACGGCGGGAGATCTTCCATAAATTATCACCCTCTTGGACGATGTAGAGGCGTTCTTTATTGGAAAGAGGGGAAACGGGCGCAGGCTTTGCTGCTGCAGCCGTGATCTTGATGGGTTCAGGGATGACTTGGGGTTTTTCAATCCCTCTTATCGGTCGATTTGGAGCTGTTGGGACGAAACGTGTTAGCGCAGCCTGTTGTTGAAAAGTTTGAGGGCGCTCTTCACCTGTGTATTGATGAAGGCGTGTTGCTGCCATTTTCCAAACAGCATCACTACGAGGGCTTTTCAATAATGCTAATGCATATTTTTCACTGTCAGGGCTTTTCTCCTCAAGTTGCAGCAGCATATTTAGGACATTCGAGTCGTCCAGCTTTTTGACTGCAAATGTGAAGTCTGTTTTCAGCAATAGGAATGCGGCATTCTTGATCCCTTTTTGAATATAACCAAGTAGAAGCTGTTGGCGCCTGGCATCTGATAAATCTTGTAGTGACCGCTGCTGCTCACTGAATTCGGAAAGAGTCTTCCAGTCACCCTCTAATAGCATTTGTAGAAGTTCTGACTTTTCCACACGGTATTTTGAGCGGCTAAAAAGGGCTTCGGCGGCGAGGAACTCTGATGATAGAGCAAAAGCGTCGATGAGAGACGGGTCCAAGCGGGTATTTTGTTTTTTTAATATCAAAAAAAGTCCATGGGGAGTTTGCGGCCAGCGCTCGGTATAAACAAACTGTAAAAATGACTGCCATTGAGAATCTGAAAGACCTGGATATATAGTAATTTCAGCAAGTGAGCCATTGGAGCGGCGTCCATAGACAACTTTACGCTGTTGTTGCGGAAACTGTTGACCGGCAAGTGCGCGTGTTAAATCGACATGATGAAATGCAACAAGGCTGGCGAGGGCTAAATCTCTTTCTGTATAACCATTTTCAACCTGCTGACAACTTGAAAGTCTGATGATCAGTTGATCTAAAGAAAGCATCCTAAGCAACCGGATTGCCGCTGCATTGTCATATTCGACTGCTAGCGGACGTAACTGTGTGCCTTCCAGAGCAGGTTTTAGTTCGCAGTATGGTGTTGGAGGTCGCTCATTGAGCACCCAATAAGTCATAGAGGCGATGAGAAGGATATTTAGTCCTCCACTAACTGCTAAGGCGATGATCAGACGTTTAATCTGTCTAAAATGTTCTTGCTCCAACATAAATATACTCGACATAGCTGAATCTGAGAATTTGGGCAACGCGAAAGCTCTCGCGGTTGAGCTTATTTAAAAGACCCTGTATTATACTATACAGGGTCTTTTAAATGAGCTCAACCCCAAGGCTTTGGCGCAGCCGAAATTTCTCAGATTGCAAAGGGCAGTATATTATTAAAATTCATTCCCTAGTCGTATTTCAAGGGCGTTTAATTCTTCTTTAAGCTCATTAGGCAGATGGTTGCCGAAAAGTTCGAAATAGTCGCGCATTTCATTAACTTCCATTTTCCATGCTTCCGTGTCAACATCAAGCAAGTGGTGAAGCATTTCTTTTGAAATTTTCAAACCGTCTGTATCGAGAGCATCTTCTTTTGGAAGGTAACCAATAGGCGTAGACACAGCATTGTCTGCTCCTGAAGTGCGTTCAAAGATCCATTTCAGGACGCGGCTGTTTTCTCCGAAACCTGGCCACAGCCAGCCTCCTGAGTCGCTTTTTCTAAACCAATTGACGCCATAAATACGAGGAAGCTTGGCTGCATTCGTGCGGCCAATTTTTAGCCAATGGGAGAAATAGTCGCCCATATGATATCCACAGAAAGGCAACATAGCGAAAGGATCGTGACGAAGTTTGCCCACGTCTCCCTGTGCCGCGGCAGTCATTTCTGAGGAAATGCTGGCGCCAAGAAAAACCCCATGCTGCCAGTTGAAAGCTTCATAAACTAAGGGAACAACAGATTCACGACGACCTCCAAAGATGATCGCAGAGATTGGAACTCCCTTAGGGTCTTCCCAGGCGGAATCAATGACAGGGCATTGAGATGCAGGTGTAGTGAATCGGGCATTTGGATGCGCAGCTTTGTCTGTACTTTGCGAGTTCCAGCTGCGGCCATGCCAGTCGATGAGATGTGAAGGAGGCTGCGCAGACATCCCTTCCCACCAAACATCGCCGTCATCAGTTAAAGCGACATTAGTGAAGATCGCATTTTTTTCTATAGACTTCATCGCATTTGGATTAGAGGTGTCGGAAGTTCCAGGAGCAACGCCAAAAAAACCTGCTTCCGGATTAATAGCGTAAAGCTGGCCATCTTTGCCAAATTTCATCCAAGCGATATCGTCACCAACAGTTTCAATTTTCCAGCCTGGAATTGTCGGTGTAAGCATCGCCAGGTTTGTTTTGCCGCAGGCACTTGGAAATGCAGCTGCGATATATTTTTTTTCACCTTTGGGATTTGTGATCCCAAGAATTAGCATATGCTCTGCCAGCCAACCTTCATCCCTGGCGAGTATGGAGGCGATGCGTAAGGCGAAACATTTTTTTCCAAGAAGAGCATTGCCGCCATAGCCACTGCCAAAGGAACTGATACTGCGCTCCTCAGGGAAGTGTACGATATATTTTTGGTAAGAATTGGAAGGCCAGGGTACATCTTTTTGACCGAGAGATAGAGGTGCACCTAAGGAATGCAAGCATGGGACAAAGAATCCATCGCCTAGAACTTTCAGCACATTCAAACCAACGCGCGTCATTATTTGCATGCTGCATACGACATAAGGAGAATCCGTAATTTCCACTCCTATATGAGAAATAGGGGAGCCAAGCGGTCCCATGCTGAAAGGGATCACATACATTGTGCGCCCTGCCATGCAGCCATCAAAGAGCTTGTTCAAGGAGGAATGCATCTCCTTAGGGTCTTTCCAATAGTTTGTGGGGCCTGCATCTTCCGGTTTCTGAGAGCATATGTATGTGCGATTTTCAACGCGTGCGACATCGTCAGTAGAAGAACGGCAAAGGTAGCTGTTGGGACGTTTTTCAGGATTGAGTTTCGTTAAAGTTTTATTTTCAACCATTTGGCGGCAAAGTTCGTCATACTCTTCTTTTGAACCATTGCAGTAATGGACTTTAGCAGGTTTGCAAAGGGCGATTGTTTCATCGATCCAATGGGTTAATTTCTGGTTCTGCTTCCAGTCCTCAGTAAAACCTTCTCTTTCCATAAATGCTCCCAAATTAGATCTCTTAGGAAGTGAATGATAACAATGCGGCTTGCTGCGTATCGCTGCAGGCCGCATCTACACTTTCTTATCCGCCGGACTTGCGTTTCTTAAATTTATCGAGATATTCGAGGGCTTTGCCGGTTCCCAGGCAAACTGCAAGCAATGGATGTTGGCCAATAGTGACGGGGAGTCCGGTTTCTTTAATGAGAGCTTTATCCAAGCCTTTCATCAAGGCTCCTCCGCCTGCCATGACCATTCCTCTTTCTACTAAATCTGCAGCGAGTTCAGGCGGGCACTTTTCGAGTGTAAGCTTAACGCTCTCAATGATTTGTTGGATAGGTTCAGCCAGGCATTCACGGATTTCAACAGAGTTAATACGCTTTGTCACGGGGAGCCCTGCAACCTGGTCACGGCCGCGAACTTCCATTTCAAGTTCATTACCTCCAAGAGGATACGCTGAACCGATGGTCATTTTAATTTCTTCGGCAGTACGTGGCCCAATCAATAAATTATAGGTACGGCGCATGTAATTGATGATGCATTCATCAAATTCATCACCGGCAATCCTCAGTGAACGGGATTCTACAATGCCGCCAAGAGAAATGATCGCAATTTCTGTAGTTCCGCCGCCGATATCGATGATCATGCTGGCGCTAGCTTCATGGACAGGGAGCTCTACACCGATTGCTGCGGCCATCGGTTCTTCGATGAGAATAACTTCCTGGGCACCTGCATGCAGGGCGGAATCTTCTACAGCGCGTTTTTCTACTCCGGTAATTCCGGAGGGGACGGCTATCAGGATTTTAGGTCGGAAGAGGCTGCGCGCAGGTGTGACTCTGCTGATGAGTGCTTTGAGCATTCCTTCAGCAATCTCAAAATCTGCGATAACCCCATCTTTCATAGGTCTCACAGCATGGATTTTTCTTGGAGTTTTACCTAACATTGCTTTGGCAAGATGCCCGACAGCAAGAACTTCGTTTGTCGTAGAATCGACAGCGACAACAGATGGTTCGGCAAGCACGATTCCTTTGCCTCTGACGAAGACCAAAGTATTTGCAGTGCCGAGATCAATACCGATGTCATTTGAAAAAACGCCTCGGAAGCGATTAATCTTGCCTAGGGCCGTGTGGTATAGCGATGCCATTCCCTCTGCCATTCCCGATTGACGTCGTTTGCTCATAATATCTCTCTTTTAAAGAAGCTGCCTTGCCGGCCGGCAAATAGTAGATTTAAGTTTCCTATAATATGCCAGGATGTCGATGCAATTCCCTTTTTATGTTTGCAATAGTTCCAGGACCTCTTCCCAAGTAAGTTTAGAGATGACTTCTTCATCGCAGTTAATAATCTGCTGAACGAGGCCTTTCTTGCGGTTTTGGAGGTCAACGATTTTCTCTTCAATAGTATCTAAAGTGACAAGTTTACATGCCGATACAGAATTTTTCTGGCCGATTCTATGCACCCGGTCGGTAGCCTGATTTTCTAAGGCAGGATTCCACCAGATATCATAGTGGATGACAGTATCAGCGCCTGTCAGGTTAAGGCCTGTACCGCCGGCCTTTAATGAAACTAGAAAAATCGGAATTTTATCATTTTCATTAAAATGTTTTACAATTTCCATCCGATTTTTGCTTGAACCATCAAGGTACTCAAAGCAAATTCCCTGTTGCTGGAAATCTTCACGCATAATGTTGAGCATTCGAGTATATTGGCTGAAGATTACCGTACGGTGGTTTCCTTCAATCAGTGTTTCCAATAATTCCAACAGCATATCATATTTTGCTGAATCCCCGGGTTCAGCTTTATCCTTCGCAAAAATCGCTGGATGGCAACAAATTTGCTTTAGGCGAGTCAATGTTGCCAGAACGTGGATTTGAACGCGATCAAAACCTTCCTTGTTTACTAATTGAAAGAGCTCCTCACGTGCAGATTTTGCGTACGAACTGTAAAGTTCCCTTTGAATTTCGGAAAGATGGCAGTGATAAGTAATTTCGGTAACCGGAGGTAGATCTGCCAATACGTCACTTTTCATCCTTCGCAATATGAACGGGTTGACTTTCTTGCGCAATGTTTGCAGCTCATGGTTGGAATGACCAGGAGTACGCACATATTTTTCTACAAAACGGTCATAGGAGCTCAGTAATCCAGGCATAAGGAAGTCGAATAAACTCCACAGCTCGTCAAGAGAATTCTCAATTGGAGTACCTGTAAGGATCAAGCGATGGACTGCTTGAATCATTTTTACTGACTTGGCATTTCTAGTGCCGCGATTTTTAATGTGCTGTGCTTCATCTAGAATCGTGTAAGAAAAGGGCACTTGCTTGTAGAATTCGATATCCTTCTGCAAAAGGCTGTATGAGGTGATGACAACATCAAATTTTTCAATTTCATTGAGTAATTTTTTGCGCTGCGGTGGTGTTCCATCAACAGGAAGGATGCGTAAATCGCTATTAAATTTATTAAATTCTTCTTTCCAGTTGTAAACCAGGGAAGTTGGACAGACCACTAAAGAGATAGAAGTAGGGTGGTCCAACTTATGCTGCGTGATCGCAATAATCGCTTGCAAGGTTTTACCAAGGCCCATATCATCGGCAAGAATACCGCTTAGATGCATTTGGCGTAAGCGTTCAAGCCAGCCGACCCCTTCGACTTGATAGGATCGCAGTACTGCATTGATGTTTCCGGGCACATCGCTTGCCACCATGGACTTATGGCCTAACATTTGTTGCTGTATTTCTATGAGCCTTTCAGACATCGAAAACTCTATCGGCAGTCCTTCGAACTGTGCAGGATCGATGTTAGCTAAGCTCCAAAGAGGGCGCTTTTCGATATGGTTAGAAAGTTCCGTGATACCAATTTCATCGAAAATACCGACGATAGGGGCTAGCTTTTCCAGGTCCAGGACAAGAATTTTATGGAGCTTACTGCTGTTGGAATCGTTAGAATTTTTCTTTTTAATATTTTTCTTTCTCATCAACTCGATAAAAGCGCGCCGCATGGAAAGGCATTCCCATAGAAGGCTGACAGGTGCCCCTTTCAGATGACCTTCAACTGTCAAGTCAACTTCAAAGAAATCGATGCGGTCTGTTTCGCGCAGGGCTAGTTTAAAGTGGGTATCATCGTAAACAAATTGGTCCAATAAATTTTCGGGACAGTTAAATTTGACGCGATGTTGATTGCGGGGGATGACCTCTGTCATAAATTCGACAATTTTCTTTTCAGATTTTGTCACATAGACACTTTGGGCGGTATCAAAAAGGAAATCTTGGAACAGATCATTAATGATCTGCTGTTCTTCAGTTAAATTCCTTGCTAAAATTCCTTGAGGCGTAACAAAGGCCATTAAATCTGTCAAGGTAAGCTGAGAAGATGCTGCAGGGACTTTAATGTGGTCGTAAAGGAAGGTTAAAGAAGCTTCTAGTTCTCCATTGAGATAGTGTATAGCACATTCCGCTTCAAGTTTTCCAACGAACGGTAAAGTAACAAATCGCTCCAAAATGTCCCTATTTGACACTTCAGCGTAATGCATTAATTCGGGCAATGAATTCTCGATGAATGTGCCAAACAAAGGCTCTGGAATGGTAATATTGCGCAGGGTACTGAGGTTGCGCAAATGCCTTCGACGTATGAATGAGGGAAATCGATAGTAAATGTTGTTGTAGATCATTCCTGGCTTTGCGCAAGCAAATAATCTTGTGTCTGCCAGCTCCGCTTTTTCAGAGCTGTTGACGACGACCGTTGGCTTAAGTAAGATTTTTGGCGATGGGACTTCAAGATATTCCAAAGCGATGTTCAAAGAACAAGGAAGGTTGGAAAAGCATAGCGGATCTTCCAGAGTTAAAGCATATAATGATGCCATCGCTTGATGAAGCTGAGGGGCATCATCTTGAACAGACCGGCTTGAAATTCGTGAAAGCGAAAGCTCGTAAGTTTCTGCTAAGATTCCTCCAAAAGCCTCATTGTCGATCAACGCTAGGCGCAAATTGCGCTCTTCCTTTCCCTCAGGAAAACGGGCATTATTCATGATAAGCTGTAGAATTTTCGCGCTCGGTGGATTAAAAGAGTTGAGGTTAAAAAGGTATCTTTTGCTGCCTATGTAGAAGGGTTCCTGATAATGCACCGCATCAAGAAATTCTTCGACATTCAATATATTGAGCGGTTTCGAGCGAAATGGCAATCGCAATGCCAACTGTATTTCCACATAGAAAGTTTGCTCGCCTTGAGGTAGCTGTGAGAAGGGAGTCACAAATATTACGGCCAATTCAGCACGATCTTGTACCGGCTCATCATCGCAACGGAAAAATGGGGATTTTCCAAGCACCTGCGAGGAGCTTACATACTCTTGAAGCAGTTCCTTTTGATATTTCTTTCCGCGCCTAAGTGTTTCTTTGCTTTCTGCTTCCTTAATGGTTTCTCGAAGAGTTTCCTTTTCACGATCGTCAATATCATTCTTCTTTTCCATGTCGTTTTCTTTGGAATATTCGACAAGAATTTCATCAAAATGTTCCTCCAAATAGAAAAACATTGCCGCAATATGCTGGCAATCATAGTTGTACGGGCAATCGCAATCTGAATCTATAGTTGTAGAAGAGCGCTTATCGATTTCGATTTCGCAATGATATGTGTTATCGAAGCTTCCCATTACACTACAGCTTAAACGGACCCCTTGCGGATTGATTTTGACGATTTTTGCCGACAAGATCATCTGCTTTTCATATAGCCCTCGACCCTCTTTGAGTATCGTTTGGGAAAAATCTTGTTTCAATTTGCGAAAATTCAGCATGGGAACATTCTCCAATAATTCAAATTGACACTTTACAAGGGAGGCGGTATAATTTGTCAAGAATTGCATTCATGAATATTTATTTCGACCTTTTTTTTTGCCTTTTTGCTCTTGCAAAAAAAAATGCAGCTAGAATACCATAATGCGCTTAAGAGTTGACATGTTGATTCATAGGAAATTTGTTCCTTGAATAAAATGTCCAGCGCGGGTGTAGCTCAGTTGGTAGAGCGTCACCTTCCCAAGGTGAATGTCGTGAGTTCGAGCCTCATCACCCGCTTTGGAAGTTTTAATAGATGGACTTAGTTGACTAAAATAGTGTATAGTCAGCAAAAAATAATGCATGCGGGTGTAGCTCAGTGGTAGAGCATCACGTTGCCAACGTGAGGGTCGTGAGTTCGAGCCTCATCACCCGCTTTTGAAGGTTTCATTCTACATTGAAGCCGATAATTGGGCCTTGTTCACATTAACAGTGTGCAAGGCCCGAATATTTACAAAGAAAGTTTACAAATTTGTTTTATAGTTTTATAAAATAATCAGCGTACAGTGTATTAGCTATTTGTGTGTTAGCAGATTTATTCACCTAGTGAGGTTTTCCTTGTCAACAACTACTCAACAAGAAACAGAATTTAGCAATAATAATATCAAGGTAAAAGTCAAGCAACAGCCTGGCTGTCAAATCCATTTGGATATTTCAATTTCTCCTGCGGCCTCAAAAGTCGCTTACGCTAAAGCAATTAAAGAAGTTAGCAAAGAAATATCAATCCCAGGATTTCGTCGTGGAAAAGCTCCTGTGTCCACAGTCTTACAAAAATTTAGCCCTCAAGTTAAAAAGGAATGGGAAAACATCCTTTTCAATACAGCTATTACTGAAGCAATGGGACTTGCAAACCTTTATCCCGCAACAGACAGCAATCAAAGACACCTGGACTTTAAAATTCATTCGACCTTCGCTTCAAAAGATGAAGAATCTACAATGAAAATTGAATATGAAACATACCCGTCAGTACCCGAAATCGATTTTTCAAAACTTACTCTACCTGAAACTGAAGATATTGCCGTTGATAAAGAAAAATCTCATGAAAGATTCCAAGATCTACTCATAAGTAAGGCTGAGTGGGAAGTCCTTGAGAACAAAAAGATCGAAGATGGTGATTTCGTTGATGTCACTTTTAGTAATCCTGATGAAGAATCTGCTGAAAGTAGTGAAGATGATAGCAAAAAAACGAGATACTGGGTCCGCAAAGATAAACTTCCTACTGGATACTATAATGAACTTATCGGTCGTAGCGTCAATGACTCCTTTACTTTTCAAGATGATGAAAAAGAGCCTGTGTCTTCCACTATAAAAGCAATTCTCAAAGCTAACTTACCTGAAGAAAATGATGAGTTTGCGCAGAATTTTGGAGCGCCTGATTTAGCCACATTGAAATCACGCATTACTCAAGCATTGGAAATGGAAGCAAAAGGTGCTCAACTTGAAATTGTCAACAATGATTTGATCAAGCAGCTCATAGAGAAATTCCCAATGGATCTTCCTGTTTCGATGATAAGTAAGCACAGAAAAACGATTGCTAAAAGAATATTAAGCAATTTAGTTAAAATGATGCCCGACAGTAGTAATGAAGAGCGTCAAACCGCCGTTTCTCAGCTAAATAATGTCATCGATGAACGCGCGCTTCACGTTACACAACTCCGCTACGTGATTCATCATCTAGCACGAGAAAATGATATTACTGTCACGGATAAAGAATTTGAAGATGAAATGACCCAAGTCTATTATCGTAGTCAATCCGGTGCAGGTCCTTATATCGACTTCAATGATAATATCAGTGAAATCCAGTCGGAAGTTTTCAATCAGCTGATGACTCAAAAAGTTCTTTCATTAATTATTGATAGGATTGGAAAAAAAAGTTGAAGCTTTGGTGAAATTGCGAGTATACTATCAATAGCAAGAGCCCCACAGTAGAATAACCGTTTTTATTTTCGCCAAAGCTGCGGGGTTGAGCGAGCGTAAGATACCAAATAGTTTAAAACCAAATTTCTTCTTTCAACTATTGAAAGAGTTATAGAGAATTGGAATTTGCCCTCATTTTAACGAGAGGATTTATTATGCGAGATGATACACATCAACCAAGAATGTCTTTAACTCCCTATGTCATTGAAGACACTGGCCGTGGAGAGCGTTCAATGGATATCTATTCGCGTCTCTTAAAAGACCGGATTGTTTTCATTGGGACGGATATTAATGATCATGTTGCAAATGTTGTCGTGGCTCAACTTCTCTTTTTGAAAATGGAAGATCCAAAAAAAGATGTTCATGTCTACATCAACTCTGTGGGTGGTTACATCACTGCCGGTCTCGCAATTTATGATACTCTTCAATGGCTTGGTTGCAGTGTTAATACCTATTGTATCGGCCAAGCTTCCTCAATGGGCGCTCTCCTGTTAATGTCGGGCACTAAAGGTAGACGCTTTGCACTGCCGAATAGCAGAATTATGATCCATCAGCCTTGGGGCGGAGTGGGTGGAACTTCTGAAGATGTTAGAATTCAAGCTGAAGAAATCTTGAAAATGCGCAAGCGTCTCAATGAAATCATGTCTGAAAATACTGGACAGCCATTAGAGAAGATTGAACTGGATTCTGACCGTGATTTCTTCATGAGTCCTGAAGAAGCCAAAGCTTATGGCATCATCGATGAAGTTGTCACTCCTAAAAAAGTAAAGGTCGCGCCGCCCCCAACTCCTGCTCCATAATCAATAAACAACATTTTTTTTATGACGAAAAAGCCTCCAAACTCTAAAGATGCCATTACTTGCTCTTTTTGCGGGCGCACAGAAGAGGCTGTCGAAAAGCTTATTGCCGGACCAAGCGTTTATATATGTGATAAATGTGTAAATCTATGCTCAGGAATTCTTGAAAAAAAGGCCTCTCCCAGCTGTGAATATATTATTCTGAAGCCAAAACAGATCAAAGAGCGCTTAGACGAATATATCATCGGGCAAGAAAGCGCTAAAAGAACAATTTCCGTCGCTGTTTACAACCACTATAAGCGCATTGCAGCTCAGCGTAACGGTGAGAAAGATCATGTGGAGTTTAGTAAGTCAAATGTTCTGCTCTTTGGCCCTACAGGATCCGGTAAGACGTTAATAGCAAAAACATTGGCGCATATTCTCGATGTTCCTTTCACGATTGCTGATGCAACAACTTTGACAGAAGCTGGTTATGTTGGTGAAGATGTTGAAAATATTATCCTGCGCCTTTTGCAAGCAGCTGACTTCGATGTAGCTAAAGCTGAACATGGCATTATCTATATTGACGAAATTGATAAAATTAACCGTACAACAGCCAACGTATCAATTACGCGGGATGTTTCCGGCGAAGGTGTTCAGCAAGCCCTTTTGAAAATTGTTGAAGGAACTACTGCAAATGTTCCTCCCAAAGGTGGCCGCAAGCACCCCAATCAAGAATATATTAAAATCAATACCGAGAATATTCTCTTTATTGTTGGTGGTGCTTTTGTTAATTTAGAAAAGATTATCGCAAAACGACTTGGGCGTTCGATTATCGGTTTTAATGCCAGCGACATGCAGAAAGATGTTATTGATTCGACGCAAAAAAGCCTATTGCTATCTAAAGCTGGTCCGGAAGATTTTATTCAATTTGGAATGATTCCCGAATTCATCGGACGTTTTAATAGCATTGCGAATTGCAATGAATTAACTTTGGAAGATTTAACAGAGATTTTAACAGGTCCTAAAAATGCGATCATTAAACAGTTTATTTCTCTTTTTCATTTAGAAGGGGTCAAGCTGACTTTTTCAATAGATGCTCTTCATGGCATTGCAAAAAAAGCTATGGATGCAGGCACCGGTGCTCGCGCCCTTCGCATGATCTTAGAAGACCTTATGCGCGATTTAATGTTCGATGTGCCTTCAGATCCTACTGTTAAAGAGATCTACATTGAAAAAGAAACGGTGCTAGAGGGCAGGCCTCCAATCATTATTCGTGAAAATGAAAGGATCGAGTCTGATTCAACTGAAGATGATACTGCGATGAAGACCTTTTAGTATGCTCACGATTGCACCTCTAACTATTTCTCAGCTTTTAACTGAAGAAAAAGAGAGGTGGCATTCCCTTCTTGAAAAAAAATATTGGCCCTGTTTGGATGGTAAAGATCCCTGGGGAGTCAATGATTCGGTTATAGTTGCTGTAGGAGCCTCTGATAAAGAGGTTCCTGTAGCAATATTAGTAGCGACATTTCGAAAACCAACACGTCATGCCCTCATCCTTAATCTTTATGTTGAACCTGACTTTCGCCACCGTAAAATTGGAACTCAGCTTTTAATCCTTCTTGAAGCCATTCTTGTTGAGCAAGGCTGTTCGCTAGTAACTTATGTCTATCAATCAGATCTTCCTACGACGATATATCTCGAGAAAATATTAAATCAATTAGGCTGGGGTGAAGGTTTTCCTTTTTCTATTCGCTGTCATTTTAACCGCATTGAATTTTCTCCTGATTGGCTTAATATAGATTACCACCTCCCAAAAGGGTATCAAATCTTTCACTGGAAAAATTTAAGGTTGAAAGAAAAAAAGCAGTTGGAGAGGGACTTGCAAAAAGAGTGGATACCACCAAGTGTTTCTCCATTTCATCAGCAAGAAACTATAGATCCAAACTTTAGCTTGGGCTTAAGGAAAGATGGTCGAGTGATAGGGTGGGTAATCGTTAATCGCTTTTCAGAAGGTATGCTTCAATATTCTTCGCTATACATAGAGCGAGAGTATAAATTTCTTGGCTACTCAATCCATTTGCTTGCAGCGTCCATTCGTTTGGTGAAAAAATCGAATGTTGAAGGTGCATTTCTAGAACTTAATCTTCAGGAATCTGACAATAGCTGGATTCGTTTTGTGAAAAGACGATTAGTTCCAGATTCTTTTCGAGTAGATCGATTTAAAGAAAGTTATCACAGCATAGGCAATTTATACCCTTCGGAGGATGAGGATAGGTTTACGTAAGAAGGTGGACATGACTCAAACATATACCACCTTGACAGTGTACTAGCTCAATCTGAGAATTTGGGCAACGCGAAAGCTTTGAGATTCAGCTCGGTTGAGTATGTACTATAAATCTTAAATGTTAGTCCATGTACACCCATTCTCCTAGACTCACTTTACTCTTCAGTAAAGTTGTTCTTGCAATGGCTCTTTAAAAGTTGTATTTCTGGTAATTAGGATCTACATTTTTAAGGAGGTAACTATGCAACAGTATACTGCCGTAAGTAAACAAAACAGTGATTTAGAATCTTTATACAATTCAAGAAAAGGATTTGCTACATTACCTATCGCTATAGATTACTCAAAATCGGATATGATAGCTCCTTCGGACAACACTCATATTGGAAAATCTGACAAAGAAATTGCAGAAATTATGACTGCTGCAATGCAATCGTTTTTGGAAAAGTACTGCCAAGGCTTTAAAGTTGAATTTTCTGCATTAAGCCGCCGACCGCTTACCTATAGTACATGTACAAAAGTATTTACTCTGATCAATAGGTTTTACGATAAGATTCTCGTTGAGAAAGTGTGCACGGAAAATTCTCTCTTAACACGTGAAACTCATGAAGGCTATAGAAAGACGTCTGAAAGACATTTTACCTATTTATCTAAAAATATCCCTTTACCATCACACTCATTTGAGATTTCTAAATTTGCTTTTGATGCCTTCAAAAGGTATTCTGAGGTGTTAAGGCTAAATGAAATGGAAACATTAGACGAAGAAGTTCTTCAGGAAGACCCTTTTGGATTTACTGTCGAACACCCATTCTATGATGTGAATTTAAACTATGCCTCGCAATTGCGATCCGAGTTGCGATTTCTCATGCCAAAAAAAAACCTGGAAAAAAGCTGCATGGAAGATTGTACAATCTTTTAGAGATTATGATGTTGTCTTCTTTATATACTGCCCTTAGCTCAACTTGAGAGAGCTTTCGCGCAACCAAAATTTCTCAGATTCTGCTATGTCGAGTATTTCCAGCTGCGGTACCAGCGAAAGTGAATGTGATATCAATTTTTCGCGTTTGGCCCAGGTAAAAAAAGATTAGTGGCAAGATGATTGGAATGCTGCGCTACGTCCATTCATGCGTATCAATTCGATACAATACTTGACGTCTTGCAGGATGACCTTCAGGAGTTTTAGGGTGATCAAAATCATCTTTTTGGTCATGATGCATGCCGATTTTTTCCATGACATGCCTGGAACGCATATTTTGAACAGCTGTAAATGCCACAATTTCAGGCAGTTCTAGCTCTTTAAAACCAAAATTTAAAGAAGCCAAAGCCCCTTCTGTGGCATAGCCTTTTCCCCAATACTCTGCAGCTAGTCTCCAGCCAATCTCTACTGCAGGAGTAGTTGTGAAATGTGCTGTAAAATGGACATCTTCTAATCCTATCATCCCGATAAATTCATCGGTCTGAATTAGTGAAACTGCCCAAAAGCCCCAACCATATTTTTCAATATGATCCGACATTATTTTGACAGCGTGATCGCTCTCTTGACTTGTTAATAGCCCAGGAAAAAATTCCCGGACCTGGGGATCGGCATTAAGCTTTGCAAAAGGCTTAAGATCCCTTTCCTGCCAGGGTCTAAGAATTAATCGTTCAGTTTTGATTGTAAAACCCATAAATAAAGACTAAGGATGATTGATGAAGATTGAAGGAACATTTCAATTAACTTTCTACAGAGTTTATCCTTCATTTTTTATTTTCTGCCAAGGTTTAAGAATTCATTGCTCTGTTTTGATTGTGACGTCCATACTTAAAGGATAAAGATCGAAGAACCTTTCCAAAATTCATCCTTCATCTTTCAGCATTCATCTTTTACTGTATGTCTTGCAAAATGATATTAGAAATGCCAGAATGGGCTTTGCCCACTGTCTCGACTTTTTAAACGACTATAATTCCTAAATATTGGAAATTTCCTATGAACGATGATTTTCTTCCTTATGCCAGACAGTCGATTAATGCTGACGATACCGCCGCTGTTGCAGCAGCTCTAAATTCGGAATTTATTACGCGAGGGCCACTGGTTGAAGAATTTGAAATGGCCTTTGCCAACTACTGTGACGCAAAGTTTGCTGTCGCTTTTAGCAATGCATCAACAGCCCTGTTAGCTTGTTGTCAAGCTGCAGAGGTCAATCAATTTGATCGTTTGATCACGACTCCAAATACATTTGTCTCTACCGCTGGCGCAGCAATACATTGCGGGGCAACTCCGGTTTTTGTCGATATCAAAAGAGATACGGGAAATCTAAACCTTGAGCATCTTGCATACACTTTAGAGAGGCCTCGCAGTCAGGGAAGATCAATCATCATGCCTGTCCATTTTTCAGGGATAGCTGTGGATATGGCAAAGCTTGATAGCCTTATCACAGAGCCTGATGCTGTGGTCATTGAAGATGCTGCGCATGCTATCGGCTCGCATTACAGTGATGGTCAAAAGGTGGGAAGTTGTGCATGGAGTCAAATGACAGTATTTAGCTTTCATCCGGCAAAAACCATGACGACCGGTGAAGGGGGCATGGTTACAACTAATGACTCTGAGCTTTATCATCGACTAAAATTGGTCCGCAATAATGGTATAGAAAGGGAGCATCGTCGGTTAGAAAGAGATCCAATGCCTTGGTACTATGAAGTCAAATTTCTTAGTAATAATTTCAATTTTACTGAATTTCAAGCGGCCTTAGGGATCAGCCAAATGAATCGATTAAACGAATTCATTGAAAAGCGGCGTCAATTGGTAAAAGCCTACCGACAAAGACTTTCCGGCCGTCAATCAATTCGCCTATTTACCGATGAACATGATTCTGTTACCGGCTTTCATCTCTTTGTTGTTCAAATTGATTTCCAGGCTTGTAAAACTACACGGGAAAAAGTGATGCTGGCGCTTAGAGATAAGAATATTGGCAGCCAAGTGCATTATATCCCTCTTTATCAGCACCCTTATTTTGAAAAAACATGCGGCAAAATTAGTGAATTTTTTCCTGAGACAGAAAAATATTACTCCGAAGCCCTTTCTCTGCCGTTGTATTATGATTTAAGCATCGATCAAGTAGATTATATCGTGAGACAGTTGCTGAAGGTGTTAAAGCTTTATTGATGAATTCTGTTTAAAAAAATAGAAAATAAGTTGTTTTGCTTACCCGTAAGCAAGTAAAAGAGCTTTTGCGACATTAGAAACATAAATGCTGGGCTCATTTTTGAGGATATTTGCCAGCTTTAGAGCTTCATCTTTGCGCCCTAGCATAAACAGAGCTTTACACATATTTAATAGTGTAGGAGCGTGATCCGCTTCGATTTTCAAAGCCTTGTCAAACAATTTCATGGCTTTAGCAGGTTGATTAATCTCGAGATAAAGAGCGCCAAGAGTTTGAGCATCGTAAGCATTATCTGCTTCTAAGACGTTTAACGCTTCGTAAAAGGCAATTCCAATATCGTATTTTCCTTGCCGGATGTAGGCATAGCCAATATAGCGCAAATCTTCAAGCTGCTCATCGGTCCAGTTTAATGTTTTAAGCCAATTGATTTTTGACATGATTACCCTTGTAAAAGCTGTCCGACGCGACCAACAATATGAGAAAGCCAGCGATTGATTTTAGCGATTTGTTCAAAACAAGCAGTTAGCGATTGCTTTTCTCTTTCTTCCTCGGGAGTGCGACATTCCATAGAGGCGACGGCTTGTTCGTTTTTTTCCTGTTCATCTTGATCGCCTAAGCTTGGGAGGATGCGGGCAAACCCAAAGGGAGACCGTCTTTTTCTTCGGAAAGCTGTAGGAGGGAAAAAGTAAGCCCATGGGGTCAATATTGGAACGACGCCTAATAACAGGTCGATCTCGGTAGGCTTGGGGAAGCTATCCATCACCAAAATTTGAGGTGGAATGCTGCCGGCCTGATCTAAGCGAAACTGCTGATTGGTTTGCTCAATCATGCGTGTTCGCAAAGCATATAAATTATAAATGCTTAAATCTAAGTTGTCTATGGTTGCCATAGTTCCCTCCTTACCACTAGGTTACCCTAAAGTTTAAGAGTGAGTTCAAAAAAATAAAAGGAATAATTCCTTATACCTTACCTTTCATTCTAACAATAATATTTTTAAAAGTATATTGAAAAGAAAAGTGTATACTATTTTATTAATATTCACTACAGTTTAGGCAGTAAATATACACAGCTCCTATCGAATTCGAGATAATTTATGACCCAGCAACATCTTTCTGTACTTCAACGCGAAGTATTGCATTATTTTTCAGATTCTCTATGTAAAATTTTTGTCGATGGGACTTTGGGTGCAGGTGGCCATAGCAAAGCAATGCTTGAAGCACATCCGGAAATTGAAAAGCTTGTTGGAATCGATCAGGATCCATTAGCACTCGAAATTGCAAGAGAAAGGCTAAAACCATGGGAAGATAAAGTCCAACTAATCCGCGGTAATTTTGCTTCTATAAAAACACTTCTTAATAGACATGGAATCAAAACTATCAATGGTTTGCTTTTAGATATTGGCGTTTCTTCCATGCAACTTGATCGTCCGGAAAAAGGTTTTAGCTTTATGCGTGACGGCCCTCTCGATATGCGCATGGATCCTGATCAACCTCTAACCGCTGCCGAAATAGTCAATACATGGTCAGAAAGAGATTTAGGTGTTATTTTAAGAGATTATGGAGAAGAAAAACAGTGGCGCGCCCTGGCAAGGGCGCTTGTCGAAGCACGTCAAAACTTCCAGATAACAACTACAATGCAGCTGTCTGAAGTTCTAATGCCTCTTTTGGGATGGCGAAAAGGGAAAGGCCTGCACCCATTGACCCTAGTATTTCAAGCGCTGCGCATATGCGTAAATGATGAATTAGGGGTGCTGGCAAAGATCCTTCCCGATGCACTTGATTTATTGGCTCCGGGGGGGAGGTTGGCAATTATCAGCTTCCATAGTCTCGAAGACCGGATTGTTAAAAATGCTTTCCGCGATGCCGCTAGCGATAAGGAAGATTATGATCATGGTCTTGAGGGCCTTTTTATTGATAAAGTACCCCTCGTAAAAGTGCTGACGCGCAAGCCGGCCATTGCTATGGAGGATGAAATTATGCAAAATCCCAGAAGCCGAAGTGCTAAACTAAGAGTTGTCGAAAAATTAGAAGTCAAAGGAGTAAAGTAAAGTATTTTACTTTTCATATGAGGATCTATGAAATCATATTGGAAGCTATCAATACGCCTCTTATTTTGCATTGTCATTGCGGGTTTTGTTTTATATTTTTATATCGAAAACCAGAATGAGCTGACATTGCTGCGATTGGCTATTCCTGTAGAAGTCAAAGCGTTGAAAGTTATCCAAGAACAGAATGTGCGTCTAAAGTACCTCATTGATTGTTTTGAAACCCCCACACATCTTATGGAGCTGGCTCAAAAACCTGAATATGCGCATTTAAAACATCCGTATACTAAAGATGTCATTAAGCTGCCTGGAAGGCTTCCGCTGACTTGCATTGAGTGCGATGAATTTTCAGACAGGGAAAGGTAACTTTTCTATGTCTCGTGCCATTAAGGACCCTATTAATCGCGCTGATTGCTTTAGGCTTTTATGCTTACTAGTACTTTTAATTGCCTTATTTTCTCTGGTGCTTTTCAGCTTCTACCGTTTACAGATTATAGAAGTTGATAAATGGCGGGTGGAAGCGAATCGGCAGCATTATTTTTCAATTAAAGAACCTTTTATTCGTGGTTCGTTTATCTCTAACAATTCAATAAAAAAAAATCATCCTGAAAAAGAGCAGAAATTTGTCGTCGATATCGAAAAATTTCATTTACACATCGATCCCCAGTCCATTCCGGAAGAGCATCAAGCGGCTGTTGCTAAAGAATTGACCGCACAGCTATTCCTTGATGACTTTGAGGAGTCAAAACTGCAAAAGCAACTTGTTCGTAAAAGCCGCAATCGTAAACTTTTTTCCTGGTTGGATAAGGGACAGCGCGATCAAATCTTAAGCTGGTGGCAGCCCTTTGCTAAAAAACAGGGTATTGCCCGCAATGCACTATTTTTTGTTGTGGATTATCAGCGTTCTTACCCCTTTAACAAGCTTTTAGGCCAACTGTTGCATACGACCCAAGCGCAAAAGGACGAATCTCAGCAGTCGACACCCACAGGTGGGCTAGAGCTGCAATTTGATTCCTATCTCAAGGGTAGTCAAGGCAAAAGGCAATTAATGCGGTCACCCAAGAATTCCTTTGAAAGCGGAGAGATAGTTCAATTTCCATCTCACGGTGCGGATGTCTATCTTACAATAAATCATTACTTGCAGACAATTGTTGAAGAGGAACTGGAAAAAGGAGTGGGAAAATGCCGCGCAAAGGGCGGTTGGGCTGTCATGATGGCTCCCAGAACAGGGGAAATTTTAGCTATCGCCCAGTATCCTTTTTTCTATCCTGCGGATTATCAGCAATCTTTTAAGACTCTCGCCGGCATCGAAAATACCCACCTCAAAGCTGTCAATTACGCTTATGAGCCGGGTTCAGTAATCAAAGCGATTACCCTTTATGCTGCTCTAGAGGCAAACGAAGTTCTTTTAAGTAGAGGTGAAAAACCTCTTTTTAATCCAGACGAGATCATTTCCACTGCTAACGGCAAATTTGTCGGCCGGTCAAAGCCATTAAAAGATACCTCATTTCATCAAAATATGAACATGGCGATAGCAATACAAAAATCCGGAAATATCTATATGGCAAAATTAGCGGAAAAAATTGTCGCCCGCCTGGGGGCTCAATGGTATCGCGATCTGCTTAATGAAACATTTGGATTAGGGAAAAAAACAGGCATTGAATTTCCTTCAGAAGCCACTGGAATGATCCCCAAAATAGGCAAACGCTATAAAAGCGGCGCATTAGAGTGGTCTGCGGGAACTCCACTGACCCTATCGATAGGATATAACCTTCAGGTCAATACCATCCAATTAATTAGCGCCTACGCAATGTTCGCAAATGGTGGGTATGCAGTAAAACCAACGTTGGTGCGCCAGATTGTGAAAGCTAACTCGGTAAGGTCTGTCCTGCTCGACAACACTTCTCGTTGGAAAGATTTTCCTTTAATGTTAAAGCCTAACCTTGTCAAACAAGTTGTCCAGGCGATGAAGTATACAACTAAACCCGGGGGAACAGGGTCGAGAGGGGAAGTTAATGGTTATACTGAAGCAGGAAAAACCAGCACTTCAAAAAAAATTGCAAATGGTGTCTATTCCGAAAGCCTCTATCGCACGTCCTTTATTGGATTTACTCCCCTAGAAGATCCTGCATTTGTCCTCTACGTCATCATTGATGAACCTGAGTACGGATTTAAGCCAGGACTCGGTAAAATGCATCATGGGGGCATCACCGCAGCGCCGATATTTAAACAAATTGCTAAAAGGTCTTTGGAATATTTAGGGGTTGCTCCCGATGACCCATATGGGTATCCTAATGGTGATCCACGAAGTGATCCAGAGAAAGCGGATTGGGTCCCGGAAACTAAAAAGCTCCTAGAGCTCTATAAAAAATGGAATTAAGGAAGTATAGCTTCCTAAGCGATGTTATGTTATGAAAATAAAAAAACTGTTAAAAGATATTCCTTCGATTGTTCTTAAAGGTTCTAAAGAAGTCGAGATCAGCGGTATTTGTGCTAATTCGAAGCGAGTAGCCCCCGGGAATTTATTCATAGCCAAAAGGGGGCAGAAATATGATGGTTCCCAATATATTTCAGATGCTATTGCTGCTGGCGCTCTGGCTATTGCCACCGATATTTTTGACCCCAGCCTAAAGGATATTGCACAGCTGATCCACCCTAACGTGGCAGAAATAGAAAGTCTGCTTGCCGCTAACTATTACCAACACCCAAGCCAAGAGATGTTTTTGGTGGGCATCACAGGGACTAATGGCAAGACGACCACATCGTATTTAGTAAAACGTTTACTTGATGAAATCAATGGCCTTTGTGGGTTGGTAGGAGGGGTCGAGTATATCGTCGGAAATAATCGTCATCCGTCGGAATATACGACTCCTGATATCTGCACGAATCAGAAAATGCTTCGGGAAATGTCCCTGCAAGGCTGCAAATCAGCGGTGATGGAAGTTTCCTCACATGCTTTAGATCAAAAAAGAGTAAGCTTGATCGATTTTGATAGGGCTATATTTACTAATTTAAATTCGGAGCATCTGGATTACCATCTCACCATGGAAAATTATGCGGCTGCAAAGCAGAAGCTATTTTTATCTCTTGAAAGTCATCAAAAGAAAATTTATCCAGAAGACACCAAAGCCGCTATCCTGAATATTGACGATCCCTGGTTTGCTGAAATGATTAAGGGCTGTCGAGCGAAAATATTTACTTTTGGTTTTAATCCTTCTGCAGATCTTTACGCTTCCGAATTAAAACTTTCATCTGACACCAGCCACTTTAAACTCCACTTTCAACAGCAATCCATCTATTGTTCCTTACCGCTAATTGGACGTCATAATGTTTATAACTATATGGCAGCAATAGCCGTTGGTTTAACCTTAAATCAATCACTAGAAAAATGTGTTCAGATTCTCCAATCTGTCAATTGCATTCAGGGAAGACTTGAGAAAGTTACAAATTCTTTAGGACTGAATATCTATGTTGACTTTGCTCACAAAACTGACGCTCTTTTGAACGTGTTGACTTGTCTGCAGGAACTGAAAAAAGGGCGCATTATTACTGTTTTTGGCTGTGGTGGAGATCGTGATAGAACTAAGCGTAAGCATATGGCTAAAGTCTCAGAGCAACTCTCTGATTTTACCTTTGTAACCTCTGATAATCCCCGATTTGAAGTCCCGGAACTCATTTGTCAAGAAATTGCTGAAGGCTTTTCTAATCAAAAATGTTATTGTATTCAAGTAGATAGAGAAAAAGCCATTCGGATGGCTTTAGAGCTAGCTTCAAAGGATGATATTGTACTCATTGCCGGTAAAGGTCATGAGGCCTATCAAATTTTTGCACATAAAACTATTGAATTTGATGACCGTAAGGTGGCATCAGAGGTCTGTCAAAGCCTTCATCGGAAATGATATAATGAAATGGTCGAAATTTGCATTATTGCTTGTACTGCTTTTAATCAATAGCTGTACTCATTCAACTGCCTCTTTGCAAAAGATCGAAGAGATGTCTATTCCAATCGAAAGGGTCAATAACAATGTAGTCGCTCTAGCTGAACCTAGGCTCTTCCCTATAAGCAAAAAGTTAATTGTTATTGATGCCGGTCATGGTGGAGAAGATTTTGGCACTCAATCCCCCTTTAAGCCTGTGATTAAAGAAAAAAATCTGAATTTAGTCGCTGCAAATTTTCTACAGGGCTATTTACAGCAGATGGGGTTCATGACTGCCATGACACGAAAAGATGATACTTTTGTTTCTTTAGATGGAAGGGCGGAATTTGCCAATGAGCTGAAGCCGGCACTTTTTGTCAGTGTACATTTTAATTCTGCCCCTGCAGTTAAAGCTGAAGGGGTGGAAGTGTTTTATTATCGCTCCGAGCAGGACAAGGGCCGCTCTGCAGCTTCTAAAGCGCTGGCGGAAAACATTCTCAATCGCATCATCATCAATACCGATGCCAATTCCCGCGGCGTAAAACATGGTGACCTCGCTGTCATTAGAAAAACAAACATGCCTGCAGTCCTTGTCGAAGGAGGATTTTTAACTAATGAATCAGAATATCAAAAGTTAAAAGATTCTGCCTATGTCAAAAGATTGATGTGGGGAATCGCGCAGGGGATTCAAAAATTCACGAGCGTTCCTTCACAGAGCGAAATGCTCTAAATTCATCATAAAGTTGTCCTCGGCGCGATTCGAACGCGCGACCTGTTGCTTAGGAGGCAACCGCTCTATCCATCTGAGCTACGAGAACTTATGAAAAGGAAATAAAGACTTTTAGGCCAAAAGGAATTGTCTTTATCCTCCCAGCATAGCTTAAGCAAGACAAAAAGTGAATAGAAATGCTTATGACCCTTACTCGTTTTGTGCGGTATCTTCTCTGCCCCACTGCGAGACGCAGTAGGCTACATGTAGGCTGCTGCGTCTCGCAGCAGGTGTCAACGAGCGCTGTACAACTTTGATAAACTACTCCATGTATACTCATCGGGAGTCTTGACAATGCAGGCTTTGACTGGATTGTTGTGAATATAATCAAAGTACCGAATCCAATACCCATGATTTCTTACAAGATGGTCAAAGTTATCGGGTTGCCAAAATCTCCCATTTATACTAAAAATGTTATTGATGGTTTTTGTTGCAAAACTCTTCATATTAAAGAGAATTTTGCTTAATTCAAAGTCTGGGTAGGGAGTAATTAGAAGGTGAACGTGGTCAGGCATAATGACATAAGAGTCAATCTCATACTGTTTACCTGAATAAAAATTAATCGCATCTTCCACAATGGTTGCTGCCACTGGAAGAGATAAGGATTTCTTTTTCCTATTAGAAATGCAAAAAGTCACAAAATAGGTGCTTGTTGCCAAACTCCAATGCGGTAAATTTGTCTTGAATATTTTGACTGATTGAACATCTTCATTATCGAATGAACGTACAGGTGGAGGCAGATATTCTTCGATATCTGCAATTTTTTTTGCTTCTAATTCCATAGATTTGTGGAAGGAAAGATTGAATGGATGTTTTAAAAAATCTAGGGAATGAAAGGGTTGAAAAGGTGTTTTTCTGAAGTTGAGCCAATTCTTAATTTGAATCTGTCTTGGAGTAATTTTCATATGAATAACTATAAAAAAATAATGAATTAAAGAAAATTTTTTTATGAAAATAGAAGATTTAATATGGATTTTGTCGCCTGCGTCTCGCAGCAGACTACGTAGCCTGCTGCGTCTCGCAGCAGGTGCCAGCGCGAATAGGCAAATAAAAGCAATGCAAGCAAAAACGTGTTTAAGATGACGTGAGGTTTGCAATAGGCTTAGTCCACCTGCTGCGAGACGCAGCAGGCTA
>JACCVN010000117.1 GCA_013698165.1 Parachlamydiaceae bacterium
GGCTACAGGCCCATACCCCCATCCGGGGGTGTTATTTAAGGGCATAATCTACTAAAGAAAACAGAATTGAAAGCTTAGATTCAATGTAGAAATAGGAACAAAAACAACACCCTAGCTACAGGTATGAAAAAAGAAGCTTTCATAAGCCTGAAAAGGCTTCTTCGCTTTTTATAAATTTTTTTTTAGATAATAGCATTGATGTCCAGTTTTAGGACAGTTCTCCAAGGCTCCAAAGATTGAATAGCCATGTCTGATGTAAAAATCCTTTATATGGTCAAATGCATACAAATGTGCAAACTTTCCACCTTTGCTTTTAGCTTCAGTTTCTACTTTTTTTAGTAACTTACATCCAAGACCTATGTTTCGATGGTTTTCATCTACAAATAGGACATTGATAGATAAAACCTCGCCAAGATAAAAACAGCTTTTGATACCAGCTAAGACAATGTTTCCCTTTTTAAGGACAAAATTTATTGGTATTTCAAGCTGCTCACCAGTGTAAGACAGATATTTTCTATTAAATTCATCGATTTTGACATCTATCCAGGCATCTTCTGCTTCAGAGCTAGTTATAATTGAAAATGGATGATCTTTCATTTTTCCTTCTTATAATCCTTACAGTTCTTTAAAGGACTCATCTTTCAGGGATTGGTCCAACTTTAAGACTTCAGTAGTGACAAGTTCATTTAATCTTATATATTGGTCGCTCTTAGTCTTGCTTTTCATATTTTCCACCATGGCATGCTCCTTAGGCATATTTTTATTAACATAATCGGCAATTTTATCTATTATCTTAGATTTAAAGATTTCTTGGTTAAATAAAAGTGGGTTAGTCTCTGCTAAACTGCAATCGATAGCCGTATTGTTTTTTACATACTCCATCATTAATTCCCTCCCTTTTACTTTCATGGCCTCAATAAAGGGCGGCAGTGAACCATCGGTAAAGTAAGACGCTTCCACACGTATGTTTTCTAAATCATTCGACATGGGATGATCGGTGATACAGCTAGGAACAAATTCCTTAGCAAAGAGATAATTTTCGGGGAGATTATCAACTGTGGCATTTTTGAATTTTATGGCTAATTTGACTGAAGGATTTTTAAAACACTCTTCAAAAGTGGTATTTTCCTTAATAAAAGCACATTGAAATAGACTGTTTTTATCCTTCTGTAAAGACTTAAAATGTTCCCTGAGTTTTGGAATTATTCCATCCTCCCCGGATTTTATTATGCGATGTAGTGCAAAGTTTTTTGCGCTTAAATTTAGGGGAAATCCTTCAGGGAGTAGTTTTCGCCATAGATTCTCATCATTCGAGTATTTCTTATTGACCTTAATAAGATTAATAGCACTTTTTGCGTCAGCGTTTGAAAATATAAGGTCGGTTAACTCTTCCGGAAGCTTTGGTGAAGATCCGCTAGATTCCATAAATACCCCCTGTTTGCTAAAATTTGAGCAAATAGCAGCAGTTTTGCCCGCTAATTGCATAGTAGTTCCAAAAAATAAGTTGTCAACTAATTTTTGGTGAGTTGCACTTAGGGGATGATTGAATGGCGGGCTGCAGTTTACTAGTACACTGTTAAGGTAGTATTTTCGACTATTTCTGCGCCAAAGCCCCGTGATGTGCCGATCGTAAAAGGGGCTGTATTTACTAATACAACCCCTTTTGCGATCGACACACCACGGGAGCTTTCACGCTAGAAATAGTCGAAAATTCTATCTTAACAATGTACTAAGAGATGATTGCCAGTAATTCAGCAATAGCGGCATCTTTTGGATTTAGAAGGCCTTCAGGGTGAATGTGAGTGCGTCTACGTAGCAATTTTTGGAGGGCCTGCTCTTTTGATTCTAAATCTAAAAAGTGGTGGAAGTCAATGCAAAGAGTCATTAGATCTTGAAAATCTTCTTCGGTGACAATGAGAGGCAGAGTTTTTTTGATCAACTTTATGAAAGGTTCTTTTCCGACATGTTGGACCATGAAGGAAAGCAATTCCATATTAAATTCCAGATCTTTATCACTAGAATAGTGTTCGAGGAGTTGCTGTAGGAACCTTTGCGCGTCGGGGTGGTTTTGCAATACTGCTAATCTGACGCGAAGGAAATCGAACCATTTTACGTCTTTGACATAATTGATAAAGCCGTCGACAAGATCGCTTGCATAAGCTTCATTGCCGTGATCAAGATTGTCGGAGATGTAATCATAGAGGAAGCTTTCAATATCATTGGCACAGCCGGTGCAGATAGAAGCAAATACTTCTGTCGCATCAACGCCATTGTCGGTATTTTCATCAAGAATTGTTTGGAGGCTAGCGACAACGTCCTGTAACGATTCAATGTTGGTGTCAGATTTATCATTATCATAGAGATAAATTTGATGGTCGAGTTCATCGCAGAAAACCGAGAGGCATGGACGATCAGTCACCAGTCTGCGCCACAGTTCAAAAACAAGCAGATAAATTTTGTCTTGTGTTGCGATATCCACTTCTGAATCGCCAATAAACATATCGACGAGTTCTTCAGGGGAATCAACTTGTTCGGCATAAGCGACAAAATTGTCTTTGTCCAGAACGATATCATGTAAGTTCAGGCGCTCGAGGATCGTTATTGTAGGTAAAGCGCGATAATCCTCAACCTGCCAAGGTTCGGCGGGAAGAGTAGGATCTAAAAGCCAGTTCATGCGCATTAAATTATAAAGCGCTCTTCGTTCAATATGCATATTGCGCTGAAATTTTTTGTTGGTTTTTTGAAAGATCAATGCCTGTAGAATCGGAATTTTTCAAGTTGTTCAGGCGATGTTCCACAGAGATTGCTTGTGCATAGATCTGTGCATATTTGCCTTCAAGGGCGCAAAAGCGTTGATGGAAATTGGTCATATTACTGAGTTGATAGTGGTATTCTTTTGACAAATTTTCTTCACGAAGAGGTTTTAAAATAGTCTCAAAAAGCTTTTCTTTGAAACTGTCGAGAGGCAATTGAACATTTTTTTGCATATAAACCCTGAGCATAACTATAAGGGACAGATTGGGATTTCCGCAAGAAAGAAATTCCAACAAGAGGCTA
>JACCVN010000426.1 GCA_013698165.1 Parachlamydiaceae bacterium
TCTATCGGCTGGGCATATAGCACAACAATTCGACTATCCGCTTGAACAAGTGCAAGACCTTATTCAGCGCATCCACAACAATGAATACAAAAGACGCCAAAGCCCGCCGGGATTACGCGTCTCTGAAAAAGCATTCTCCGCAGGACGACATTTTCCTATCGTGCAGAGATTTGTCTGAAATAACTCATTTCCGATTTGTTTCTTAACTTTTTGCGCAATTTTCAATATTTTGGATAGCGCCTATTACTCCCTAACAAAATGCGATCTATTCTCTATTCTATTAACAAGTTTGATTAATGTATTGCACATTTTATTTATAGATATTAAAATTAGCATAGGGATTACTTGATTTTTTAGTTACTTAATAAGGAGTTTCTATGGATAGCCTCACCCCTACCCCTTCCCCTTCTCAATTGCCAATTCCAATAACTCCTAAAAATGCTGATAATAAAACAGATCCAGCTTCGTTAAACTTATCGGCTATCATTAACAAATACGATATAGACGCGAGTAATAATCGATTAGGCCATAAAAAAATAGCATTACCTCACGGTGAATTAGAAGACATTCAGTCCATCACTGAAACAGCAAAAACAACTTTGCCTATTGGCCATGGAGATCGATTAGAAAACTTACTTAAAAATATCTTCACTCTCATCTGTAAATTTATAAATACAATTAAATCACCCTCTACCGGAATTAAAGCATTTAACAAAAATGCCGATAAAATTAAAAGTGCCTACCCAAATTGGCGTCAACATGTCGGGGAACACGTAAAAAAATTAACCGACGAAGAAGTTTTAACGATTATTGAAATGCCAATTCGCAATTTGCGTGGAATGGATCGAGAGTTCCTACATTCCATCTATTCGGTGATTAATGAAAACATTTCCGATGGAGCCCTCACTACAGAACAACTAAAAAAACTTGATGATCGGGTGAAGTATTTTCAAACAATGGTAATTGATGTTTCGGAAGAAAATATGAAATGCTTAGGAGGCGGTGCTGTCAATAAAGTTCATCTAATAAAATATAAGGATAGCCCTGGAGCAGATCATGAAGGTATATTTAAACCTGATCTGGAAAAAATGCCTGCCTGGAAGCGCTTTAAAGAGGCTAATTTCGGAGCCGCAACCGCAGCAGGTATTCCCACAGGAAAAAAAGGGTTCTACTCTGACCGCTCAGTAGCTTTTTCAAAAGTAGATCGACTCATAGGATTTGATATCTCCGTAAAGACCGAGTTTGCCATTGTTAATGGCCAAAGGGGTATTTTAATGGCGAAAGCGAACCCTGGCAAGGTTAGCACGACAAGTTTTACCAAAAAAACAATCCACAATTTTAATCCCAACAGAACACAAAATCTCGCAACTCTACCCGAAGAAAAGAAAGATCCCTACACTGAAGCCTACGTAAATAAATTTATTATGGAAAGGCTTGGAGCTACCAGGGGAAATCTCAATGAAAGAGATCTAAACTTTCTTGGTTCAATTTACGGCTGCCGCGATGTTAAACTCGAGAAAGATGATCAGGGCTGGACTATCGTTGGAAATTTTCCTGAATTTGAAAATTTTTACTATAACAATCCTAAGACCGTTGAAGGATTGACAAAATTACAATTGCTCGATTTTATCATGGGTCAAGTTGACCGCCATCCCTATAATTATAACATCGATAAGGATGGGACAGTCATGGCTTTTGACAATGACGCTTCCGCCGGTGTTAAATCGACCCCCAATAACTTTGACGCTGTACGTGATCAATCAGCTCTAGCTTTCTTCATTCCAAACAATTCATCCCTAATTTTGAGGCCTCCGAACGTCGTCACCCTAGAGATGTGCGATCAGGTCAATAATCTCTGTATTAATATCAAGGCTCTTGAAGACCTCTTAAAAGACCATTTAGAAGATGAAGAAATTAACGGTGTTTTACTTAGGTTGCAACATTTGGCCCATCACATTAACAATTTTGCCATGGTTGTACCAGACAAAAATGATCTTATCTCAATGGAAGCTAAAAAAATTATTGATAGCAATAACAGTTATGCTGAAGTTCTTTTAAAGAATTTTGATAGTGCTCAAGAAGGGTGGAACTATCTCAGGGCGCACCGTAAAATCCCGCAATATCAATTGGATGCTCCACCCCAAGAAAGTGAGGCATAATATGAGTACAGCAATCCCAGAGACCAACTATGCAATTAAGGCCGCAAATAAGTACTTTGAAGATTTACAGCTTCCTATGCCCCCAATTCCCCTAGATTTAATTGACAAAATGTACATTTTTCAAGCCGATGTTTTCGGAACAAGAAGAGAAGCACCTCTAATTTATGATTCTGCAGCTTTCCTTAAGGAGGCAATTTCAGGTCCAGTTGAGAGTTACCTGCTTGTTGGCTACGGGGGGCATGGAATAAATAGTAGGGCCATGCATTATTACTGTGTGACAGAAAAAATTGCTCTCTTTTATCAACTTTTTGATGGTCTCTCCGAACCCGAAGAAGACCCTCGGGGCCATATCGACGCGGCATTTTATGGAATTGATCTGCTTATAAAAGCAATAGACGAAAGTCACAATAACGGACTTGTTCCCTCCGGCCAACGATTATTTGTCGTTGAGAGTGACTTCTACGGGCGTGGTTGGGGTTGGATAAAAGATTATCCCGGCAAAATTGACCCTTCTGAATGGCACACCAAAGAGCCAGTCGCTTTGGCAGCCCTCTATGATATTCCCAGCCCTAAAACCGCAAATGATTAATTGTAGGCTGCTGCGTCTCGCAGCAGGTGGAATAAGCCTCTAGCAGGCCTACACTTCATCTTTAAAACGCATTTAGTCTTAGCTTTTCTTTTGCGCTCTAGTATCACGTGCTGCGAGACGCAGCCGCCTACAATTTTCCATAACCATCATTCTTCTTGCCATTAAACTACAGCTGTAGTATAATTCCCCCTTACTTATAGGAGAAATTATGACAAAAAGAGCTTTCGGTGAATTAGAATCTCAAATTCTCTGCATTCTAAAATCCGGCAATCGAAAAACGGTCAAAGA
>JACCVN010000160.1 GCA_013698165.1 Parachlamydiaceae bacterium
CAGCCTAGATTGAGCTAAAATATTAAATCTAAGCTAATTGAAAATACAAAAAAAGGAGTTTAAATAATCAAAAAGATGGTTACCTTGCGCAAAGTCCTAAAGTCGAGACAGAGAACACAGAGAGAGGACTGAGCCTTCATTTGACGGTTACCTTTTACTAATCGTTTTACATTAGAAAGCCATCCTGGAGCTCAAGCTCCAAAAGCCGTAAATAATCCAAAAGCCCCTCTCTGTGATCTCTGTGGTCGTTTATTTGTTCTATCAGTACGCGAGTTTTGAACGCATTCTTGAGGGTGTGCAAAATTAGAGAAAATAAACTTCCACAGAAGCCCCAGAGTAGGAATTATATCTTCATTCGACGAATGCCATCTACTAATCTTTTTACATTAAAATTAATAAGCAACCCTCGCTTACAAGTTCCATAAAGCCGTAAATAAGATAGCAGCTGTGCTATATGAATTGGGGCAATCCCATTCACGGATTTAATTTCTATAATTATCTGATCCTCTACAACCAAATCAAGACGATACCCACAATCAAGCACAACATCTTTATAAAAGATAGGCAGTGGCTTTTGCGCCTCGACCTTCAAGCCTCTTAGTCTTAGTTCATAGATGAGGCAAGCTTCATAGGCCGATTCAAGCAGGTCCGGTCCTAAAGCACGATGTACATCAATAGCTGCCCCAATGATATTACCTGTTAAAGGATCGGTTTCACTCCCATCTACTTCTTCAGAAATTTCTGGATTAACTAAATAATTCATAAGATCTTTCTCTTTATTCCATGTTGGCTTTGTGAACGTTTAACAAGTAAGTATGCCAGACAATAAAATTTTTTATGCGAAGAAAATTTTGAAAGAGCTTCTCTATGTAAAAGAGTTTGAACATGCTTAAAGTGACCATTTCCGATCAGAGATGTAAAATTTATTCTGCCACCCTGTGATTTTCATTCAAATCGGAGATTGCTTCTTAAATAAATGACAAGTATATGTTTTAATATTCTATGTCGAGTATGTAATATAAAATTTTTTAAGAACGTATTACCCCAACTAACATTGCAATGATTTCATTAGCTTTGAAAATGCTCATAGGAAATCGAGCCTCATGTATAGGGGTAATTTTTGGGATATTCTTGGCGACGCTATTAATTTCACAGCAGTCAGCAATATTCCTGGGACTTGTCTCTCGTTCTTATCGTATGGTCACAGATATCCCTGCTCCTAATGTTTGGGTCATGGACCCGGTCACTGAAAGCGAAGATAAGTTGCGCTCATTACCTTTCAGTTATCTCGATGTTGTGCGCAGCACTCCGGGGGTCGCGTGGGCTGTTCCGCTGAGTATCAGTCGCTCATCGATAGTCACACCGACTGGAGGATTCGATCTTTGTCAGCTTTATGGAATTGATGATGCTTCGTTAATCGGGGCACCTGCACGAATGCTTTCAGGCAATGTTCGCGACTTGCGGCGTCGAGGAGCTGTTATTGTCGATGACTATTCAGCAAAGGGAGTCTTAGCAAACCGGCTACCGGATGGAACAAGGGTTCCTCTTAAAGTGGGTGATTCCTTAGAGATCAATAGCCATCAAGCCATTGTGGTGGGAATATGTGAGATAACTCAGGGGTTTTATCCCCAACCAATTCTTTTTACGACATATACGCAAATTCAAACTTTTGATCCTGCAATGGCAGGTCGGGTGGCCTTTATTCTGGCAAAAACGCAACCGGAAGCTAATGTACAGAAGGTGCTTAAAGCGATTAATGTGCAGGTTGGCTTAGAGGCTCTTACGAGTCAACAATTTAATGATAAGATTACAGAATTCTTCTTAAAGACAGGAATTTTGATTAATTTCGGACTCTCAGTAGCTCTGGGAATAATTATTGGATTTTCAATCGCCGGTCAGATTTTTTATATTATGACGCTTGAGAATATTCAATATTATGCGTTGATTAAGGCTATTGGAGGAAAAAGAAATATCTTAATGAAGATGGTGCTTATCCAAGCAGCTGTGGTTGGTGTGATCGGGTTTGCGATAGGCATTGGAGCGACGATATTATGGGGAATGGCCATCAAAGGCACCACTTTAGCCTTTTTGTTCCCATGGCAACTATTGCTTTTCAGTGCGGCCATCGTACTGGTTATTTGTGTATTTACTGCTGCTTTAAGCATCCAGAAGGTTTTTAGGATTGATCCAAAGGCCCTTTTGGGGAATTAATTAAGATATTTATGTAAGGTTGTAGGATGCATCGAAAATATTTCCTTATTCTTTTGGGCACGGCTTTTGTTTCCATGCTCTTGGCGGCCGGCTACATGTGGGATGAAGCTCATTCACAAATGCCCATTCCTGAAAATGTGATTCCTCAGCCGATTTCTCCGTTCAAAGCTTCAATCTCTGCTGTCGGCATTGTTGAAGCTAGCAGCAAGAATATTTTTATCGGCTCTCCAATTAATCGGGTGGTCGATAAGATTTATGTGCAAGTTGGTGAAAAAGTTAAAGCAGGACAAACTCTTTTTTGTTTAGAATCTAACGATCTTCAGGCGGACCTACGATCACAAAAAATCGCCAATAGAAATGCATTGGCTAGACTCCAGAAACTTCAGTCTTTGCCGCGTCCTGAAGATCTAGCCTTTAGCAAGGCGATTTTAGAGGGTGCTAAGGTGGAATTTGCTCAAGCCCAAAGATTCTACCAGGCGATTCAAAGTATTAAAAATAGCGGTGCTCTTAGTCAAGAGGAAGTCAGCCGACGCAAATACAACACGGAACAAGCCGAAGTTAAAGTTAAACAATTTGAAGCCGATTTTCAAAAAACTAAATCAGGTGCCTGGCAGCCGGATATCGAAATCGCCAAATTGGAAATTCTGCAGGCCAAAGCTGCTGTCTCCAAAGTAGAAATAGATATCGAAAGAACATGCATTAGGGCTCCTATAGATGCAACAGTTTTGCAAATCAGAGTCAATGAAGGGGAGTTTCCGCCTTCAGACTCAAATCGAACACCCCCAATGATCCTCGGAAATATTGATCCACTGCACTTGCGTGTAAGCATCAATCAATTTGATGCGTCATTTTACAACCCTCAGGCTCCGGCAGTAGCATTTTTGCAGGGGAATGCCCAACAGAAGTTTCCACTAAAGTTTGTCCATATCGAACCCTATTTCGTTGATAAACAGAACCTGACAAACGATATCAATGAAAAGGTAGATACAAGAGTGCTCCAAGCTATTTACTGCTTTACCGAAAATGATCAACGTATTTTCGTGGGACAGCAGATGGATGTCTTTATCGAGACTGAATATTCACAAGCGGAAGTGACAGATAAACTTCCTTAATTTTTTGGGCTATCATGTTCATAAAGAGATATTGCTTATTAACTTTTTCTCTGTTTTCGGGATGCACTGTGGGCCCGACATATACCCCTCCAGAGTTTAATATGCCCTGTAGTTGGCATAGCGATACGTTTGAGGGTATGGAAGTTGAAGAGACATCAAAAGTATGCTGGTGGGAAAATTTTAACGACCCTGTACTCAATTCATTGATTGAGCGGGCGGCATCTCAAAATTTAGATCTTGCAATTGCGACTACAAGAATTTTACAGGTGCGACGCGAAAAACTGGGTAAATCTGCCGAAGCTTATCCGCATGTCGATCTATCAGCCAATTATGATCATGTCTACTATAGCAAAAATGCCTTAGTCAAAGGTCTCCTAGATACTGCCGGCAACTGTAGGGACAATAACATTAAGCGGAATGTAAATTTCTTTGAATTAGGTTTTGATGCAGACTGGGAAATTGATCTTTTCGGCTTGCGCAAGCATGAAATGAACGCTATTGAAGCACAAGAACGCGCTTCTGAAGAGGCTCTAAGAGATGTGTGGGTGTCTCTTTCTGCAGAAATTGCAAGGTCTTACATCGAACTAAGGGGGAATCAACGCTCTTTGTATCTCCTCAAAAGGAATTTAAATGCGCAGGAAGGAATGGTCGAATTGAATTCAGACCTAGTTGCCGGAGGTGTGATCAGCGAACTCGATGCTAAGCAGATCTCCAACCAATTTAATAACCAAGCGGCTCAAAAACCTTTGGCCGAACTTTCCATCAGCAAGTCTATCCATCATCTTTCGATCTTACTGAGCTATGCCCCGGGAGATCTTTTTGATGAACTCGCTGTCGAGGATGATTGCATTGTGCCTTCCCTTCCTTATGAAAAACCAATATGCATACCTTCAGAGCTCCTACGTAGACGTCCGGATATCCGCCGCGCAGAAAGAGAGCTTGCGGTTGCCACTGAAAAAGTAGGCAGCGCTATAGCCGCACTATATCCTAGATTTTCTTTGCAGGGATTTATCGGGGAAATAAGCACTAACATCGGTTCAATTTTTAATCCTGCCAGTTTAATGTGGGCTGTAGGTCCGCAACTTTTAGTGCCGGTGTTCAATAGCAGATTGATTCTCGAAGATGTTCAGATAAATAAAATCTTGACCCAAAAAGCTCTCTACGAGTATCAGAAAGTAGTCCTTACGGCTTTAGAAGAAACTGAGAACGCAATAGCATCCTTTCATTTTGAAGGCGAACATACTAAACGCTTAGCTGAAGTCTTTGAAGGCACTAAAAATGCCCTGGAATTAACTCAGCAGTTATATCACACGGGAGTTAAAAACAACTTGGATGTTCTGGCTGCTATCCGTGCGCAGATCGATGCGGAAAGCAATTATATGCAAAGCCAAATAAGCCAGCTGTTAAACTATATCGCCCTTAACAAAGCACTGGCAGGGGCAGATATCGACCTGGAATAGATACTTCGAGTTTAATAGGCCCAAAACGGTCAAGAATAAGTAGGATATTCAAAAATGAATCTACTCAATACTATTCTACCAAAGGAGTTGATAAGGGATATTCTCCTTGACCCTAGATTTGAAAACCGTGACCTTATTCAATTTGGGCGTGTCAGCAAAATTTGTTATACTCTGACTGCAGACCAAATTTTACTGAAGAAATTATTTCCTTTCGAGAACCTATTTTCGAAGGGCGCTGATCTTCGTCGATTTGTTTTTAATTATACATTCACTTCCGAGAATGAACTCCTCTCGAGAATCAAACACATTGTATCCCAGCTAGCACCTCGTCAAAGTTTAAATGTTCAGGCGTCATTTGTAAATGCACAGTTCACACCATATATGATGAATTTAATTAATTCAGGCATATTTTCAAGGGGAAGTTATTTTAAATTGACAGACGTTTCCAAGATAACTTCGATATTGAACTTGAACACTGTAAATATATCCGGACTATTCGCAAATTTAGCGGATGTAAAGGAGTTAACACCTGCATTTCGGTATCGTATCAATAAAGATCATGATAATTGCATTAGAATAAATTTCTTTTTCAGGAACGCTTTTAGGCCCCAAAATTATTCTATGGATCTGAAAAATGAATTTCTTAGAATTAGTCAAAAGTATCATGGGGTGATCGATGCCTCAGCTATAAGATTTACGTCAAATGATTCACTAACACTGCAATATTTTAATGCTGAGTATACTCCGCATGTTTTTATTACAGATGAGGATTTGGTACTGTTTGAAAAATTTATTGTTAAAATTTATGATAAAATTTTGCGAAATTTAACTGACTTTGCAAGCGAAAATATCAATACATTTGAAGATTTAAAAACTCTCTGCAATGAGTCAAAAAAAGAAGACGGCGGCCTCATGCACTATTCCTTATTAGAAGATGACATTCTTAAGGCCGTTGAGGAACCTGAAATCCTGGAAATGTTTAATAAAATCAAAAATCGTTTGGATGTCATTGGCGATTCTATCAAAAAATTGGAAAGTCAAAATGAAGAATCTGTTCTTACACCTGAATGCAAAGACCTAATCAAATTCTCTGTAAAGCAATTTGAACCCCACAAAGATAATATTGGGAAATCCATTTTGGGATTCTTCATAACTGTATTAATCATGAACTATTTTAATAATGGTGAAATCTCTCTTGAAGGGATGATTTGAACATTCACTTTTGCAGCAAAAGTGAATGTTCTTATTCCACTATCTCGATTTTTCTAAAAAGGAACTTATGCATTCGTAACTAACGAGTTCTGCTTTTTGCGAAATGACTTTCTCGGCCTTTATTTGCAGAGGGGCGCGATGCGGGATGTTGGCCTTGAGGCCTGGGTTTAGGACCGGATCTGGGACCGCTATGCTGCCTGCCGTTAATGATTGGCTCTGCAGCAATTGATGGATCAGGTTCATATCCGTCAATTGTCACTTGCGAGAGTTTATATTTTAATAGCTTTTCTATGTCGCGCAGAAGTTGATGTTCATCAATGCATACTAAAGAAACAGCTTCACCGGTATTTCCGGCACGGCCGGTACGTCCGATACGATGGACGTAGTCTTCAGGTACATTTGGCAGATCAAAGTTAACCACATGTGGCAGCTGATCGATGTCTAAACCTCTTGCCGCAATATCTGTTGCAACTAAAATTCGGACTTTTCCGGTTTTGAAATCTTCTAGAGCTCTTGTGCGTGCGCTTTGACTTTTATTGCCATGGATGGCCGCGGCAGTGATGCCATCAGTTTCCAACTGTCCTGCAAGGCGGTTTGCGCCATGTTTTGTACGCGAAAAGACCAAAACCTGTTTCCAGTTATTGCTGCTAATTAAAAATGATAATAGTGCCCGTTTACGTTTGCTGTCAACAGGATGAATAATTTGTGAAATTCCCTCAGCAGTAGAGTTTTGTGCGGCGGCTTGGATCATTTTTGGAGAATTCAAGAGGTCATTTGCAAGGGTCTTAATTTCATTTGAAAAAGTCGCTGAAAAAAGCAAGTTCTGACGTTTTTTTGGCAGCAAAGTCAATAGTTTTCGGATATCATGAATGAAACCCATATCCAGCATTCTGTCAGCTTCATCGAGTACAAGAAATTCAACTTGTGAAAGATCAATGGCTTTTTGTCCAACAAGATCTAAAAGCCTGCCGGGTGTAGCTACAACAATATCAAGTCCTTTTTGGATGTTGCTGATTTGTGTATTGATATTGACGCCGCCGAAAATGACTGTGGATTTGAGCCGTAAATGTTTGCTAAATGATCTAACATTATCTTCCACCTGGCTAGCCAATTCACGTGTAGGTGTAAGTATAAGTGCTCGGATTTTTCCGCGCGGTTTATTCAATTTGATGAGGTTGTGCAGCAATGGCAATGTGAATCCGGCAGTTTTTCCTGTTCCTGTCTGAGCTCCGGCAAGAAGATCCCCACCTTCCAGAATCATGGGTATTGCTTGTGATTGTATCGGGGTAGGTTGTAAATAGCCCATTTCTTCGATGGCGCGCTGCAGCTCTGGAAGTAAATCAAAATTTTTAAACGACATATTCTCCAAGGGGTAATGCGAAAGGCATTGTATTTTTTAAAAGCACTTCTTAGTTTACCAATAATATGATTGTTTGTAAAGGAGGTTGTTCTTCTTCAAATTTCAGATATCACTTATCTGAGATCTTTCAAATTTCAACTTTAGGTGGTTTCTAATGTCGATGCCAATACAAAAACAAAGATACCTAACTGTGAACACAAAAATTGCAGTTTTCTATAGAATATTTTTGAAGGGATGTGATGGGTGACTGAATTGATACTTGGGCGTGCGAGACCGGTTCCCCAAAGTATATAGCCGCTGTACTCTAGTAAGCTGGCGTATATGGTAGGTAGTGGATAATAGTTATTAAATAAATATCCGGAAAACCATGCTCCTGCAACAATTAGAAGGCTTATAAATAGCATATTCCCATATGACCTGAGTTGGAGTACTACTCCTTGAGTATTTGCATTCATGCTTTAATTTTGAACTGTTAGGGGTTGTTAACAAGTTTTTATTTTAAAGATTGTGCCCTTGTCATGCAAGACAAAAGGTGTTTGTAGCATTCTGCTTTTTTATATAGCCTAAGGCTAGGGTATTCATTTTGTTAGTGTTTGGGCAAAGAAAAATCACTTGCGATTGAACGATCGAAAGTGCCCCAATATTGTAATAT
>JACCVN010000168.1 GCA_013698165.1 Parachlamydiaceae bacterium
GTATAGCATTGTTTATGGTTATGGCTCGAGTGGTCTTCCGAATCAAGTGACCTTGACCTTCAATGAGATTGAAATGTCCTTCTATCTATCGGCAGCGAATTTGCCTAGCGTCATCCCATCTTTGGCGTCTGTTGAAAGTCAATTGAAAGTCTTTCATGCACCTGAAGAAGAAATTGATAGCGTCTATTACGATAAAGAAAATGCTACTTTGACGATTATTCCAAGAGTTTATGGAGAAGGGCAGTCAGCGGATTTATCTTCTGAGAAAAAGGACACACAGGGAATCATTTTAGATGGATGGCTCTTTATTTCAGGAGAAGGTTTTTATGCTCGCGATCCCCACCAGCTTTTGGAAAAGAAGGTCATCGAAAGCGATGAAGTTTCACAACTGCTAACAGATTATGCCCCTTTGATCAAAAAACGATTGAAATCGGGGTCTTTACATGAGATTCCTGTTGAGCCAAAATACTCCTTCTCTTTTGATACAGCATGGAACTTGCATATTGTCGCCTACCTTTTTTCTCCGGGTGATCTGAGTGCTTCTGGATCCAGAAGTTTTGGAGACTGGGCGTATCTGGAAGATGATGGTTTTTATCGTTTGGAAAAAGGGCACTATGATGAGCTGGAAACAACTGTATTGGAAACTGATCTGCCCGATTTTATCGCTCAAAACCGCGTTTGGTTAAATACGCAAGAAGGTTTTAGAGTATACCTCTCCAGCGTTGAATCTCATCTAGTCTACCATCTTAGCGACGATAATCGATTAAGTTTCACACGCCAAATTCTAACCAGAGATGACAAAGGGGAAGCGAAAGAATTTGGCCAATGGGTGTATGTCCCCGGAGAAGGTTTTTATTCTAAAGAAACAACTCTTTCCGGTCTCGCACAGCTTTCAGGCCTAGTGATTAATCGCGAACAGATTCCTTTGTTTATTAAAGCGAATCAAGATGAACTTTTGTTTGTGCCTGGTTTCTTCAGCCCCAGATTCCCTGTTAGAAATGGTGGTTTAGGGATCACGATAAAAAGTAAGGAACATATTGACGTCACTCCACATTTTGAACTGATGGAAGAGTATGTCGATAAAGAGGTTAGATTTTTTGATGATTTCAGTTATGTCGCCGGTGAAGGTTTCCATGAGCTTCCCACTGAAATGCGTTTACCCGAGCGCTTTAGGCATCCCTTGCATATCGGACCTGAAGAGCTTGAGATTTTTCTGACCTATGAGCTTGATACTTTAAAGCCATACATTGCCAAAATCGATCCCCAATTGATTAGGCCCGATCGCATGAAGTTAATCGCCACAGCTCCTGGATCATTAGAGGCTGTCATACAGGGATATTTGCTGAAGATCAAATACGAAACTAATATAGGTTCTTTGCCTGCCACAGTATTGTGGTTCGCGCTGAAAGCGAAAAAGAAGTTTCTTTTTTCTGATGCTGGTCTCATTGATCTAAGCGATAAAAGATTCAACTGGTTGCGTTGGCTTGACAAAAAGCAGGTCGACAGACGTAGTCAAACAATTCAACTTTCGACCATTGAACTGATCCGTTTGCATGCATTGGAAGAGGTTGAAGTCTCGCACCACAAAGGTACCGATGCTTCTCCGGCACAGTTGCTACTGGAAGAATTGATTGAATTTCGTACCCCCCAGGAACCGGTTCTCACGGGTCTAGCAAGTGAGCTTCGCCCTTATCAGCATATCGGTCTTAAATGGCTTTGGTTTTTACATTCTCATCGCTTATCAGGCTTGTTGTGTGACGATATGGGGTTGGGAAAGACTCATCAGACGATGGCCCTCATTGCGGCAATTAGAAACAAGTCACCGACACCTTCAAAGTTACCGATGCTTGTTGTTTGTCCAACCTCAGTAATCTATCACTGGCAAGAAAAGCTGGAAGCTTTTCTTCCGGGATTGAAAGTCTATACTTTTTATGGGATCGAGCGCTCACTAGAGAATTTTGAAGGCAATTATGACGTCCTCCTAACTTCATATGGTGTCTATCGTTTAGAGTGCGAAAGTCTCAGTAAAATTCCTTTCGAATTGGCAATTTTTGACGAAATCCAGCTTGCAAAAAACCATAGCAGCCGCATTTACGCTTCCCTACTAGCTGTGAATGCTAAAATGCGGCTCGGCCTAACCGGAACGCCGATTGAAAACCATTTGCGCGAGCTCAAAGCGCTTTTTGACATTGTTTTGCCGCTATATATGCCTATGGAAGCTGACTATCGGGAACTTTTCGTTAAACCTATTGAAAGGGAAAGCAATCGCGATCGTCAACGCCTTCTTTCCAGGATGATCAAACCATTTGTGATGCGACGAAGAAAAGAAGATGTACTTTTAGATTTGCCTGAGAAGATGGAGGAGGTTTCACATTGCGATCTCTATCCTGAACAAGTGAAGCTTTATAACGACTTACTTCTTGCTCAAAAGGAGCGTTTGCTAAAAGTCCTGGAAGATGAGGGTGCAGATATCCCTTATATGCATATTTTTGCTCTGCTTGCAGG
>JACCVN010000172.1 GCA_013698165.1 Parachlamydiaceae bacterium
AAAACGCTTTTCGTTATTCACAGGCATAAAGAGCGCCAGCGGCTAAGGAGAGAAAAATACCAATCCCCATCGTGCCAAATCCAACTGCTGCAGCAACCGGATTAAACGAAGCAACGCCCAAAATTCCCACAATAAGACCTATAATTGCCAAGGAAAGAGCAGAGCCAAGGAAAGAGACAGGGCCTGAGATATGGGTAACAACTCTAGGATTGTAATGGTGACCAATGTGTGAGTGGATGACAGGTCTAGGGAAGCGATTCAAATGACGGGGCGCTGGATGACAGTATGGAACATGATGGTGACTTGTCGGTCGGCCAGTGTGACGGGAAATGTGCAAGGGCATAAAAACTCCTATTATTTATTACTGATTTATTTTTTTAAAAACCCGGCTTATATTTTAATTAAAAGTTCCACCAAATCATTATTAGTATACATATTAACATAAATGCTAATAATAAACAATCTTCGATTTTTTATTATTTTACAGCATAATAAAGGAAGCTCATTTTCATTTCGTTAAAGGCATTAAAAATAGGCCTTTGCGAGCAAAGCACCGATCTGTTAATCTCCATCTTTAAACCATTTGATTGCCCTAAATCCCATAGCGCACTGACATAACAGGAACAGCACGCCACTAAAGGCTATATAGTGATGAGGAACCCAATATAATATGAAATGTTCTCCAATTATTCGTCCACTCGCAACTGTTTTTTTCGCTTTGACAATGGGTCTTCAGTTAGTCGTTGAAGGGCAATATGATCAAGGATATGGGGCTACACCCCCGCCATATTATCTTCAGCAGGATAGCCAGGCACCAGTCTTTCCCCAAACTGGATCATCCCCTTTTGCCCAGCCGATACAATCCCCTTTTACGCAACCAGTACAATCCCAGCCACGGCCATCGCCTTTTACCCAGCCAGAGCAATCCCCAGTTTCACTGCCAGTAGGACCGTCTCTCTTTACGAAACCCCCGGCGATCAAAGATATTACTCCTACCAATACTGATGAGATAATTCAATTACCCTCCCAGAAAGAAAATCCTGGTATGCCTCAAGAGCGGCAGGTTTCACAGTTACCTGTCGGTGACATGGCTTTGGAGTCAGTAATACAAAGTCAACTTATCGATCTCCGAGATCTTGATTTTTCAAAAGCGTACTATGCGTATATGTCATTAGATTTTCAAAAAGCATTTAGTGTAGATGTTTTTAAGGCCTTTGTTCGCAAAAGCCCTACTCTGTTTAGAAATAAAAGCTTTTTGCTAGATAGTACAAATTTCGAAGATGTCATCGCAAAAGTTAAGGGTAAGCTGGTTTCTACCGATGGACAAACGGCGCAAGTGCAGTATGATTTGATCCAAGAGGATGGAGTTTGGAAGATTAGAAAAATCGATCTTACACCATTAATTCAGCCCTCTCCAAAAAAAAGAAAGCTGTCCAATCAACCAAGATAAAGTGAAGTGTCTGCCCGCAGTCATGTGAGGACTCGCCTAAACTAGCTCATATGCATACTGCCTTCCGGGCCCTTAAACAACCCCTTTTTTGCCTGTAATCCTTTAAGCGATTTATACAATCTCAAATTATTAAACCTATGCATATTTTTGCTGGAAAGCATAAAAACAAACGCATCATTGCCCCTAAAGGAGATCTTACGCGTCCAACATCTGGGCGTTTGCGTGAGACAATCTTTAACATCTGTCAAGGGTATATCCAGGACGCAAATTTTTTAGATCTTTTTGCGGGATCGGGAGCTGTTGGCCTTGAGGCATTGAGCCGCGGGGCTGCTAATTGCACATTTGTTGATGATAGCCGTGAAAGTTTGCTTAGCATAAAAGCTAATTTGAAAGCTCTGGATGAGGAAAAATCCTCTAAAGTTATATTTGGAGATGTTTTCACAGTACTAAGAAATTTGATAAAAGGCGGACAAAAATTTGGTATTATTTTTGCCGATCCCCCATACGAGAAAATTGGTAAAAATGAAGAGGGAAGATTTAGCTATAGCAGCAAAATTTTGGAGATTGTCGATTCTTCTTCCTTATTAGTTGAGGGCGGTTATCTATTTATCGAAGATGCACGTACGTTTACTCCAGAGGTCCATGTACTATCTGGACTCACCTTTGTTAGTTCAAGATCCACCGGCAGATCATCGCTAAACCAATTTAAGTTGAAATGAAAATGGACGGGAATGGACTAATGGACGAACATGAACACGCATGGGCAGGAATGGCAGATTTAATAACAATTTCTGTATAGGAATGTTCATGTAGTCCATATTCGTCTGTGTTTATGCGTGGCCATGTGTATCCATTTAGCCCATTTAGTCCTTTTCCGTCCATTCCCGTTGAGGAATCTATGTACACAAACTTGTTTTTTCTAATTTTGATGCTGCTTCTTGTGGATATTGGTCCACAGATTGGTGCTGCAAACGTTTCCCCTGGCAGTTCGGCAATCTATTTAATGGCCGCTTATTTATGCACATTATGCCTTATCGTTTTTCAAAACTTCACCTTCACCAGGTTTTTGAGGCGGTTTCAGAGTAGGATGCTGGTAATGGCCAATCTTGAGTTGATTGCATTTTTTTGTGCGGGGTATTTTTATTTTGGTTTCCCGGATCAACTTAAAAGCCTTCCTTTGATAGGCCAATCTAAACTGATGACCATCATTATTCCTTTTGGGGCCTACTTTCTGGGATTATTGGTTTTTCACCTTTCATCAAGGTTCAGACAAGATCTTTCGATCAAAGTATCGATTAAAAAGTCATTATTGGAATTGAGGCTCTTACTCCCATTCCTTATTCCCATCTTTTTGCTCACACTTTTTAGAGAAGGGGTCGGTATTTATTCCAATCTTAACCTGCCGAAAATCCCCTTACTAAGTGGTAATGATGCACAGGTTGCCATTTCAGTAATTAGTGGTCTCAGCTTTCTGGGTTTAGTGATGATATTATTGCCGCCTTTAATGATTTGGACATGGCAGTGCATCCCTCTTGAAGAAGGGCCATTGCTGAGAAGACTAGAAGCCCTTTGTCAAAAGGCAGGCATCAAGCATGCCGGAATCATGGTTTGGAAGCCATTAGAGAATAGTACTACAGCAGCTGTCATTGGTGTTGCCCCACGCTTTCGATACCTGCTTTTTACTCCCAGAATGTTAACTGAAATGAAACCTGAGTTGGTAGAAGCTGTTCTTTGTCATGAAATTGGTCACTGCTATCGCAAGCATCTCTATATTTATCCTTTTATTCTTGCTGGAATGGCGATTTCGGCTTCCCTATTTTCTTATTTTTTGAGTGACCAGATAGTGAATTTTTTAAATGCACATATCGATCACGGGTCAATATGGGAATTTTTCATATCACGAACGATGATTTTTTTGTTTTTTGCGGTGATTTTTGGCCTTTATTTCCGATTTGTTTTTGGCTATTTTTCGAGACTTTTTGAAAGGCAGGCTGATTTGCACGTTTTTCAGCTTGGCCTTAATCCAGACCATCTGATTGAAGCGTTTAAACATATGGGAAAAGTGTCGGGGCATGGCCTGAGCCAGCCTAGTTGGCATCATTATAGCCTGCAAAAGCGAGTCGATTTCCTTGAAGACGCTAAACTGAAGCCCGAAACAATTTCCCGTCATCACTGTTATGTCAAGAGAATGCTGTTTCTCTATTTTATCCTTTTAGTGATAATGACTGGAGGATTGTACCTGACTTAAAAAGTTTATTGTTGGAGGATTTATGACAGACACATCTTTAAAAGAGCTGGAGCTTATTTATCAAAAAAATGCTTCCAAGGTCCTTCAAGAATATTTCGACTTTTTAAGATTTAAAAGCGTCAGTTCTGAATCTTCGTTCCGTCCGCAGGTTCTGGCATGCGCTGACTGGTTGAAAAGCTACATTTCAGAACTTGGTTTTCATGCTGAGCTATGGGAAACTCCAGGGTATCCAACGATTTTTGCCAGCTGGAATGGCGCGGGTCCTGATCGGCCCACACTACTCATTTATAATCATTACGACGTCCAGCCTGTTGACCCAATTGAAGAATGGGTTTCTCCTCCCTTCGAACCGACATTGCGCAATGGCAATGTATTTGCCCGCGGAGCGCAAGATAATAAAGGCCAATGTTTCTATGTTCTTCAAGCTTTAAAGATACTTATGGAAAGAGATGGAACTCTTCCTCTCAACATAAAGTTATGCATTGAAGGCGAAGAGGAGTGCGGCAGCCATGGCCTTGCTGCAATACTTGATGGCCGTAAAAAAGAATTGAAAGCGGACTATCTGGCGATCGTTGATTTGGGAATCAGGTCAGCATTAAAGCCCTCACTGACCTTAGGGATTCGTGGGATTGTGACCATGGACGTTGAAGCTTTCGGTTCTAATATAGATTTACATTCAGGATCACATGGAGGATTAGCTTTTAATCCTATTCATGCTCTCGTTGAAACGTTGGCAAAATTGCGCGATCCTTCGGGAAAAATTGCTGTTCCCGGATTTTATAAGAATGTCGACAATCTTTCCGCAGAACAAACTGAGGGTCTAGCACTTGATTTTGATGAAAGGAACTACGAAGAGATGTTCGGCTCCAAACCGACGGGGGGTGAGCGTTCCTTAAAACCCCTTGAGCGGAATTGGCTAAGGCCAACGCTTGAAATTAATGGAATTAGTGGTGGCTATACCGGCACAGGGTTCAAAACAGTGATCCCTGCAAAAGCACATGCCAAGATTTCTTGCCGCGTTGTACCACATCAGAATCCTCAAAAAATCGGTGAACTAGTTGCAAATTTTATTGAGGCTAATGCTCCTGTAGGGGTAAAAATAAATGTGCAGGTGCATCCCGGTAGCGGACCCTCAATTCATTCAAGCCCATCTTCAGAAGCTGCGAAAGCATTTGCGGCGGCTTTTTCTGAAATTTATGCTTCACCCTGCAAATTTATTTTAGAGGGCGCTTCTATCCCGATAGCAGCCAAATTAGCGTTGGCAAGTGGAAGCGAACTTGTTTTACTCGGTGTTGGGTTGCAGAGCGATCTTATCCATGCTCCCAACGAACATTTTGGCGTCGACCGTCTGGAAAAAGGGTGCCTAATGATGGCGCGAGGCATTGAACTTTTAGGAGGCAGGCAATAATAACTTTGGCGCAGTCTAAAAACTAAAGTCACTACTTAGCGGACAAAAGAAAGACGTTACATTAATAAAAAGGAGCAAATTAGATTATGCAATTACCAAATTTGATGAATAAAATTTCTCTGCTTATAGCTGCAATGCTTATGACAGCTAATCTAAATGCCCATGATGGAGTCCTATTAAATCAACCCTCTACGAACTTCACAAGCGTTGCCAAAGCTTCAATACCCAGTGTGGTATCGATACGTGTAAGAGAAAATAAAAAAAATTCATCGTCATGGGGTTCTAGAGACGATTATGACGATGATCAAGAAAGCGATTTTGGTTCGGATTTTTGGAAGAAATTTTTCGGTTTTGGAGATTCTTCCCCAGTAGAACCGCGCGAAGGCCAAGGATCCGGATTTATTGTCAGCGCTGATGGATACATCATTACCAATGGACATGTCGTTAAGGACACCAGCGAAATTGTCGTGCATCTACATAATGGCAGTGAATTTTTAGCAAAAGTCATCGGCGTTGATGGCAACACAGATATCGCTCTTATTAAAATTGAGGCAACCAACCTCCCATTTCTTAAACTTGGAAATTCCGATGCAATTGAAGTGGGCGAATGGGTCCTCGCTATCGGGACCCCTATAGGTCTAGAAGCTTCAGTAACATCTGGAATCGTTAGCGCTAAGGGAAGGAATAATCTCTCTCTTGCGAGAGTGGAAGATTTTATTCAAACAGATGCCGCTCTTTATCTTGGGAATTCCGGAGGCCCTTTGATTAATATGGCTGCAGATGTGATCGGAATTAATACAGCCATCGCAAGTAAAACGGGCGGATATATCGGAATGGGTTTTGCAATTCCTAGCAATATCGCTAAAAATGTCATGGATCAGTTAATTTCTAAAGGCTCGGTCAGCCGTGGATTCATAGGAGTTTTATTGCAGGATGTGAGTCCTGAATTGGCGGAATCTTTTGGTTTGGGTAAAGTTGAAGGAGCCCTGATAGCTCTTGTCAGTCCAGGTTCTCCAGCTGAAAAAGCGGGTATCCGACAAGGAGATATTATATTGTTCTATAATAAAATGCCTGTGACAAATGTCGCTGCACTGCGCACTGTGATTGCAATGCTGGCTCCGGGAAGCACGCTTCAATTCTCTATTATTCGCGATCGCCAGCAAAGAGAAATTACTGTTCAGGTAGGTGAATTAGCGGAGCCTGTGAAGGCAGTATCAACTGCTGTGCATACCGATCCAATCGTTGAAGGCCTGGGGTTGAGTGTAAGCAATATATCCCCTGAGTTAGCTTTAAAACTTGGGCTTCATGGCGAAAGAGGGGTTATAGTGACTAAGGTTGATGCCGGTAGCAACGCTAAAATGGCTGGTATGAGCAAGGGTGCTTTGATTGTATCGGTCAATCAGCAAAAAGTCGATTCGGTTGAAAGCTTTCAAAAAGCAATTCAAGCCGCCGACCCTGACAGGCCATTTTTGTTTTTGGTAAAAGTAGGCGAAGTGGTAAAATTTATATCTTTTAAGGCTAAAAAATAACAAGGGCTATAATGGACTTTTCCCAACTGCTTAAAGATATTCCACAATCGCGCTTACTGCTTTATCTCCTTATCATTGGACTTTTGCCCCTGCTGCTTGTTGGCATGTTTCTTTTTTCAAATCTAGAAACTGTCGACCAGCTTGAAACATCACTTCAGATCCTGCAGTCTAAAGTTGTTCAAAAGGAAAAAAAACAAGCTTCGAATATAGCCTTAGCAAACTATTATCGAAAAGCGGACCACTTTTATATCGATAAGAATTTGGAGAAATTACATCTCCTTGAACCAGAAACCGAAGCGCTGAAAAAAATTTCTGAAAATCCAAATTTTGCTGATAACGAAATTGTACGCAAAAGATTGGAATTTCTTAATGGGCCTCTAAATCGAATTTCGTTCAATGAAAGTGCGGTGCAGTCGACCCCTCAATTTCAAGAAGTTGTTGAGCTGCTTGCGCATCCTGTAGAAGTCAACCAAAGTGATATACGTAAAATCCTAAGCCTTGTCGAAGGCGTGGAATTCACTTCTGCAAAACCCGTCACTGAAAAGCCACAACTCATTCTTTTGGAATTCAAATTCGATAAAAAAAGCAGCAGTGACAAAAACGAAATCTATGTACTCAATATGAAACTGTTAAAACGGGAATATCTGTGAAATATCGAACGGCATCTCTAGTCGCAATGACCTCGGCCCTCTTATTTTTTAGCTGCCAACGGTCAATGTTTGTGGAGTCAGAATGTCTTCCACTTGTGACGATAAATATTATTGATCAAAACGGCGTTTCAGAAACGATCAGCAATGATGACCGTTTAAACCAATATACTAAAGTGGACTTTCTTGCCCCACAGCCCTATAAAAAAGTGATGCGCGTGTACCGCCGGGATGAGCAGAGCAACATTGCGGCCGTCATTACCAGCTACCATCCAAATGGTCAACTGCATCAATATTTAGAACTGGTCAACGGACGCGCTTATGGAGCATACCGAGAATGGTATGAGAATGGTCTTTGTAAGATCAATGCAAATCTGATCGGAGGTGTAGGAGACTTAAGTACTGGCGATGAGCAGACTTGGATCTTTGAGGGGCTTTGCAGAGCATGGGATGTTTCAGGAGCTCTTCAAGCAGAATTTGTTTATGTGAAAGGAAAGCTTGATGGAACTTCTTTATACTATCATCAGAGCGGAAAGCTTTGGAAAAATGTTCCTTTTAGCAATGGTGTTCTTGAAGGCAGGCAAGAGGTCTATTTAGAAGATGGTGGCCTTTTTCAAACAATCACCTTTTCGAATGGACTTAGAAATGGGCCAGCAACTAAATATTGGAGTGATTGCACTTTAGCTGCAGAGGAAACCTATTCTTGCGGAAAGCTAATGCAAGCCCTATACTATGATGACTATGGCATGCTCGTTTCTGAAATTAGTGAAGGCTCCGGATTTAGGGCCATTTTTAGCAGAAATTGCCTCACCGAGCTTCAAGAGTTCCGTGGAGGCATTCAAGAAGGTTCAATCCAACTCTTTGATGATCGAGGTCGAATTTATAAAGTTTATAATTTCAAGAATGGGCTCAAAGATGGTGAGGAAGTTGAATATTATCCGGGAACATCTAAACCTCTTCTTTCAATCCAATGGGTGAAAGGAAAAATTCATGGTTACTCCAGAAGCTATTATCCGGATGGAACCATGGAAAGCCAAAGGGAGATGTCAGAGAACAAAAAAAATGGTATTTTAACTGCCTGGTATGCAGATGGCAATATGATGCTTATCGAAGAATACGATCATAATAAGCTTGTAAAAGGTGAATACTATAAAAAGGGCGACCGCTTTCCTGTTAGCACCGTTCTCGATGGCAAAGGAACTGTCACCTTTTTTGACTCTGACGGCATCCTTTTGAAAAAAGTGAGCTACCGCAATGGAAAACCTGATTTGTAAATGTAATCGTCTTTTTCAGCTCTAATGCCCTGTAGGGGTGTGGTTTTTTAGGTAATTGTAGATGGTCGCTCGGGAGAGATCAAGCACTTCTCCAACATAAGTGGCGGCATTTTTTGCCTTGAATGCCCCTTCATGCTGAAGGGCTAAGATAAGAGCTTGCTTTTTTTCTTTGTTCAAAGATCGAAGTGTGAATCCATGAGTTTTTAGATATTGGGATACGTAATGATTGATTTTCTCTTTCCAATCATCTTTAAAAAGTACTTTTGGCTGATGCCTAAGGTCTACATTTCCGATCCATTCCCCAAGAAAATGGTGCATTTCTTCCCATTTCGAAATTTCTAGATTAATACACATCAAACCAATCGGCTCTCCATCATCGTTGCGAAGGGTGGCACTGACGGATTTTATATTTTTTCCATCCCAATTAGTTTTTAAGTAAAGAGGAAAAACCTCAGGTAATGTAGAAG
>JACCVN010000191.1 GCA_013698165.1 Parachlamydiaceae bacterium
GTATATGGCGGTACAATTATTAACTTAAAAGTTTGTGATTTTATCCCGATATTTACTGCATAAAAACAACACCCTAGCCAGTGGTACGGCTTGCAGCGATAGCGAAGACTGCCGCAGCTACGGGCAAGCCAGAAAAGCCCTCATAACCCTGAAAAGAGTTCTTCTTATTTATAATGTAAATCTTTCTATAAATTTTACTTTTGTGACAACCTTGTCTCTCTATTTCAACATGTAATTTCTTTAAAGTTTCGTTTTTCTCTCTCGAGTTTCAAAAAAACGTGATCAACAAAAGAGATTCTGCTAAGCTCAACACTTCTATATTCACGGGAGAGACTTACCATGTTTGCATTTTTACGAAAATATCAACGCTACTTTTTTCTTTTTATCAGCATTGTCATCATCATTTCATTCTCATTCTTTGGCACTTACAACAGTTTGCCATCAGAGGATGCGCGTTCTCAAACAGCCTTCTATGCCACTGACGGAACAGCGATAAGCCGGTCAGACCTTGATCAAATGGTTACCTTTCTGGGAACAGACGCTGAAGATAAAGTCCTTTTTGGCGGTTACTGGGGGCCAAACTTTTTAAATGATGGCGTCATTAAAAAGAACTTTCTGCAAACAGGCTTGGCTGAAGTCATTGCAAAACAATTTCCTGACGATATCGCTATCGATCTGAAAACGAGGCTGGTTAATGAAAAGCGTTATGAGCTCTACGCACACCCTAATGCAAGCTTTGTGTCAACAGAGTCAGTCTGGGCCTATGCAGCTCCGGGCTTAATAGCAAGTTACGATTTTTTACGCAATTCATCTAATCCTGTCGATCTCGCAACTTTTAATGCGCGCGTTAAACTTTATTTAGGTGAAAAGCGTCTTCCAGCATCATATTTAAGACAATATTTGCGTTTTCAAGAAAAGCAGTACAGCTGGTTGGTACCTGATCCAAACCTAGACCGCATCGATCTTTCGCTTTTTGGATATCACACTTTAGATGACTGGTTTGGACCATCATTTGTACGTTTAGCGGCAGAATTTATTATCAATAGTGCAAAAACTGCTGAGCTTCAAGGGTATAGCGTTCCAATGGATGAGGCAATCGCTGATCTGAATCGCAATGCAGCCTTGAGCTTTAAGCAAAATGTTAACAGCCCCAATTTAGGTGTGACCAATAGTCAAGAATACCTCAATGAGCAACTTCGACTGATGGGCATGGATCAAAGAATGGCTGCAAAGGTCTGGCAAAATGTCATGTTATTCCGACGTCTATTTCAAGACGGCGGTAATGCAATATTTGTCGACCCATCAACTTTCACAGCTTTTACAAATTACGCCAAAGAATCTGTTACTGGTGAACTATATCAACTTCCTAAAGAACTGCGCTTAGGAGATTATCGCACTTTGCAAAAACTGGAATTCTATAATGGCGCCGTTGCAAAAAGCGATGTGAAACAGCCATTAAGTCTACCAACAACTTTTCTAAATCCTGCAGAAGTTAAGAAGAATTATCCTGAGCTCGTTCAAAAGCGATATCTTCTAAAGATTGTTGCCCTGGATAAAAATTCCTTAGTTTCTAAAGTCGGTCTTAAAGAAACTTGGAATTGGGAAGTGGAAGATGCAAACTGGGCAATATTAAAGAAACAGTTTCCCGATCTTGGCGTTCTCAATGGCAACAACCGTGAAGATCGCTTTACAGCATTGGAAAGTTTAAACCCTAAAATCCGATCTAAAGTGGATTCATTCGCGCAAGCTGCTATTCTTGAAACCCATCCGGAATGGATCGCCAAAGGGCTTGAAAATGGCACGGCAAAAACTATTGAAGTTAGCTTATCTGTCAAAAAAGGGTCTACCCACTTTATAGGTCTTGAAGATGCCTCGGCTTTGATCACACTTTTGGACCAAGCTGAGATCAATAACGATGCCGCGAATAAAAATAATAAGCTTGCAGCTTTTAGTGCTGATCAAAGACACTTCTATAGGATTGAAGTCCTAGAGAAGGCTCCAAATGAAGAGTTGATAACATTCGCTGAAGCAAATCGCAGCGGAACCCTAGACACTCTCCTTGACCAAAAACTAAAGGCCTATTATGAAGGGATCAAAACTGCTAATGCCGCTAAATTCCAGAACGAAGATAAATCCTGGAAATCTTATGGGCAAGTCAAAGAAGCAGTTGCAGATCTCTATTTTGCAAAAGTTCTTGATGCACTAAAAACTGACAGCAAAAAATCGCCCCTCTCAGGTGATAAAGTAGCTCCATTGCGGTTGCGTGCTTATGTCCAAAACATAAAAGATAAGATTCAAAAAGAACCGACTAAAGTCTCAGAATTCATTGTTTTGGAAACTGAAAAGTCTCAGGAAAATCGCCTAAGCGTTCAAAAGCCGATTGCTGATCAATGGAAACTAGAAAAGCAGGTCTTCCAAACAAATCGCAGCAGCAATGATGAAAAGCTCAACATGACTGAATTGGCAGCAATCAGCGAATGGTCTGAATTAAAAACTGCTCCAAATGGAGGGCTCTATTTCATTCGTAAAACTGACCTGGTTACTTCAGAAAATATCTCTGCAAACCTTGAAAAAGTAAAACTTGCTCGTCATCAGCTTTCGAATGACTTGCAAATGGTTCTGGGAAATAGGCTGGCAGTAAAATGGAAAGCTCAAAAGGCACTCTCATTAGAATATTTGCTTGTAAATCCGGAGATCGCACAAATTGACTGACATGGAAAACATCGCCCCCTTAACACCGGTCAATTTTTTTCAGTTGCAGTGCGATTGCCACTATCTTCCCCTGCAGGCCAAAAAGCCTTTTGGCCTGCAGGCAAACAATTATTCCAAATATCTACTCCCTGACACATCAGCTCTAACACATGAAGTGCATTTTGCTGAAGTGGCTCTAGGGTGGAATGAAGAGGGGATGGAAATCTATGTTTCTATCAACGAGCCCTTTACAAGGTCAAGCTATCCTACTCTTGATAGAGGTGACAGTTTCGAAGTTTGCATCGATACCCGCAACATAAAAACCTCCGGTTACAATACACGCTTTTGCCATCATTTTTTTTGTCTTGCGGAACCTTCTGATAATATTCATGCCGGTGAGATCACTAAATTTAGGACGGAAGATACTCATGAGCTTTGTGATGGCTGTGATCTAAAAGTGTCAAAAACCGTAAAGAAAAGCTCCTATACTCTTCAATTTCTTATTCCCGCCCATTGCCTTTTTGGTTATGATCCCGAACAAGTTGGGATGCTAGGATTTACATATCGCATCAATAGGGCTATAGGATCTTCTCAACATTTTTCTGTCTCTTCTGATGACTATCAGTTTCAGCAGCAGCCCTCCCTATGGGCCAGCTTGAAGTTAGTAGGCAGGCAACAATAACTTTGGCTTTTAGACTGCACCAAAGTTATTGTTGCCTGCCTCTTAGTCCGTCCCTAAATTGTTAATTGGGCTAGTACTATGAAAACGATACTCTATGAGAAGCATAAAGCTTTAAATGCCAAGATCACCGATTTTGGCGGGTGGGAAATGCCTTTGCAATACAAAGGCGCATTACAAGAACAGCGCGCTGTGCGTGAAGCTGTAGGCCTGTTCGATGTATCACATATGGGCCGCATCATTGTGCAGGGTGTTGACGCAGAAAAACTTCTTGAATTGATTTCAACAAATAAAATTGCCGGCAAAGCTGACAACACCGCGACTTATACGGCTTGGTGCTTGCCCTCTGGTGGCTGTGTCGACGACCTCATCATCTACCGGTATCATTCCCAAAAGTTTTTTCTCATTGTCAATGCCGGAAACCGCATAAAGGACCTGGCTCATCTAAAAAAATATGCTGAAGGTTATAGAGTCGAAATCATTGATCGCTTTGAAGAAGACGGCATTCTAGCCCTGCAAGGTCCTAATGCTTTTCCGCTTATGGAGCATTTTTTTCCTGCAGCCGGCAAATTAAACCCGATGCATTTTGTTGAAGTCCCTTTTGAAAATGAAAAAGTCATCATTTCCTCCACTGGCTATACGGGAGCCGGCGGCTATGAAATCTATACTGATAATGCCACCATTGCAACTCTCTGGGAGCATTTTCTTTCTGAGGGAGTCGGATTTGGCATTGAGCCTGCCGGCCTTGGAGCCCGCGATATTTTACGCCTGGAAATGGGATATGCTCTTTACGGCCATGAGATCGATGAAACTATCGCCCCCACAGAAAGCGTTGCAGCCTGGGCTGTAAAAATGGACAAGCCTGAATTCATTGGCAAAGAGGCGTTGTTGGAGCTCGCAAAAGGATCTAAAAAACGGATTCAGCAAGGCATTATACTTTTAGAGGCAGGAATCATCCGTCAAGGTTGCCCAATTTTTATAGACGGCCAACAAATTGGCACTGTGACTTCAGGGGGCTTTTCTCCTACCTTGAACCATTCAATTGGTATTGCATTAATAAATGAACAGCTTGCGGTGGGGCAGCACGTTGAAGTGGCTATCCGCAAAAATCTTTGTCAGGCTGAAATCGTTGCCCTTCCTTTCATCAATAAGAAATCATAGAGGTGAACATGAAATTTACTGAATCGCATGAATGGATTGAAGTCCAAAATGGCCTAGGCATTGTAGGCATTTCCAATCATGCTCAAAACGAACTTGGTGATATTGTTTACATTGAGCTACCCCAAATTGGCAAAATGGTTAAAGCCGGTGAAGAAGCGGCCGTGCTAGAATCCACAAAGGCTGCGGCGGATGTATATTCCCCTGTCTCAGGAATAATTGAAGAGGTCAATCACAAGCTTTCTGAAACCCCGGAGCTAGTAAATAGTTCACCGCAGCAAGAGGGCTGGATTTTTAAAATCAAGATCCAATCTCCTGAAGAACTTGATAAATTGATGGACTCAGAGAAATACCTATCACAATTCAAGGGTTAGTCATGGACTTCATCTCTAACCAAGAACCACAAATCAAAGAGATGCTTAAAGTTATCGGTGTTAACAACATCGAAGAGCTATTTTCTGCAATCCCAAAACAATTGATCCTCCCCAGACCAGCAGTTGACGATGGACTTTCAGAGTATGAAGGCCTTCAGCTTATGCAGTCTCTCGCCGAAAAGAACCGTTATGCTTCCTTTGAAAACTACCTAGGAGCCGGTGCCTACGAGCACCATGTGCCTAGTATTGTCGGGGCTATCTGCAGCAAATCTGAATTTCTGACGTCCTACACCCCCTACCAGGCTGAAACATCGCAAGGGATGCTGCAAGCCATTTTTGAATTCCAGTCCGCAATTGCAGCATTAACTGGCATGGATGTGTCCAATGCCTCTCTTTATGATGGGGCTTCGACCTGTGGTGAAGCTGTGCTGATGGCCATGCGGGTTCATAAAACGCGTCAAAAAATTCTAGTTGCAGACACCCTTCACCCCCACTATAAAGATGTCTTAGATCAGTATTTGAGCAGCCATGATCTTATTGTAGAAGTCATTCCGCGAAATGCAGCTGGAAAAATCGATATCTATCACTTAAAATGCTTGCTCGATTCCAATACTGCAGCAGTACTTCTGCAATCCCCCAATTTTCTCGGCCTTATGGAAGATATTAAGCCATTGTCTGCGGCAATTAAGGAATCGGGCGCTTTATTAATACTTTGCGCTAATCCGCTAAGCTATGGAATTTTTGCTTCTGCAGGTGATCTGGGTGCGGATATTGCTATTGGAGACTGCCAGCCTTTTGGATTGCCGTTGCAATTTGGCGGCCCCTATGCCGGTTATCTGTCCTGCCGTCAGGAATTTGTACGTCAAATGCCCGGAAGGCTCATTGGCGAAACTCTTGACACTGAAGGACGCAGAGGGTTTGTCCTGACGATGCAAGCCCGTGAACAGCATATTCGTCGCGAAAAGGCGACCTCTAATATCTGCACAAATCAAGCTCTTGCCGCACTTGCATCCCTGATTGCTATGCTCTGGTATGGAAAGGAAGGACTTCCTGAATTGGCTCTGACAAACTTTCAAAGAGCTTCCTATCTAAAAGCAGGACTTACAGCTATTCCTAGAGTAAAAGCATTAAGTGCCGGCACAATTTTTAATGAATTTGCCGTTAGCTTCAGCAAGCCTGTCGATGATGTTCAAGCAGAGTTTAGGGCCAAAGGCATTGAGCCTGGAGTTGCTCTTGGAAGATTTTATCCTGATCTGCAAGATTATCTGCTGGTCGCCGTTACCGAAACCAAGTCTCAGCAGCAACTGGACCGTTATATACAAACCGCCAGGGAAATTGTTGGTAAATTATGACAAAGACAATCTTCGAGAAATCACAATCTAAACAGCGCTCATACAGCATTCCACGCCAATGGAGCGCTCTCGGAACATATCAACCGCCAAAAGAGCTTTGTCGTAATAGCGAACTGATGCTGCCAGAAATTTCTGAGATCGATCTGACGCGTCACTTTGCAGAACTCGCCCATAGAAATGTGGGTATCGACAATTGCTTTTATCCTCTCGGAAGCTGCACAATGAAACTTAATCCGCGAGTGAATGAACTGGCTGCAGCCCTTGCAGGTTTTACTAGAACACATCCTTTGGCACCAAATGGAGCCATTCAAGGAAACCTTCAGTTAATCGTTGAACTGGTGGACATGCTCTGTGAAATATCAGGGATGTCTGCAGGAACGCTACTACCTAATGCAGGTTCCCAGGGCGAGTTTATCGGTATTCAAATGATCTCTGCCTATCACAAAGATCGTAAAGACGATGCACGCACAGAAATTATCATCCCAGACAATGCCCATGGCACTAATCCGGCAACTGCAGCAATGGCAGGCTATAAAGCTATCTGTGTGAGGTCGAATGCTTCCGGCGACATTGATTTTGAACATTTAAAAGAATTGGTTTCTGAGCGAACTGCAGGCCTGATGCTTACAAATCCAAATACTCTCGGACTATTTAGTCCAAAGATATTGGAAATTACAGACCTGATCCATAGGCATGGTGGTCTTCTTTACTATGACGGAGCCAACTTAAATCCGTTGTTAAATGTCGCACGTCCCGGTGATATGGGGTTTGATGTCATGCACATTAACTTACATAAAACTTTTTCTACGCCCCATGGTGGCGGAGGACCAGGTTCAGGGCCGGTCCTGTGCAATGACAAGCTTAAGCCCTTCCTTCCAGTCCCTAGAGTAGAAAAGAAAGGCAACAACTATAAAGTTCTCTGGCAATATGAAAAGAGCATTGGCAGGATTGCTTCATTCCATGGCAATTTTGGAATCTACTTGCGCGCCTATCTTTATGCCAAGCTGCATGGTCATTACGGTTTAAGAAGAATTGCTGAAATTGCTGTTTTGAATGCCAACTATTTAAAAAAGCAGTTAGGCTCTCTTTTTACTCTTCCTTTTCCACAACACTGCATGCATGAATTTGTGATTCAAGCAGACAACTATCTGGACAAAGGAATACGTGCATTGGATATCGCAAAACGCTTGTTGGATTATGGCGTGCACGCCCCTACAATCTATTTTCCACTGATCATCAGAGAATGCATGCTGATCGAACCCACAGAAAGCGAATCCAAAGATACCCTAGACAACTTTATTGGGATCATGAAACTCATCGTCGCAGAAATCCAAACCAACCCCGAGATTGTTCGGACTGCCCCCCACACCAAACCTGTCACAAGGCTAGATGAAGTGCTTGCAGCCAAAAAGCCCATCCTCAAACATGACGGAGAAAGCTTACCGGAAGCCCCAGCAACTACAAACCACTATCCAACGGTATAGTACGGAGCCTGCTGCGTCGAGCGCGTAGCCTGCTGCGTCTCGCGTAGCCTGCTGCGTCTCGCGTAGCCTGCTGCGTCTCGCGTAGCCTGCTGCGTCTCGCAGCAGGTAGACTAAACCTTTTACAAACCTACACTTCATCTTAAACACACTTTTGCTTGCATTGCTTTTATTTGCCTATTCGCGCTGGCACCTGCTGCGAGACGCAGCAGGCT
>JACCVN010000202.1 GCA_013698165.1 Parachlamydiaceae bacterium
ACCCCTGAAGCTAGAGACACGTTAGAAAATTTAGGGGTATTAATCATTAAAGATAGTTCTGCAAATAAAACAGGGGTCATCTGCTCATCATTTGAAGTGCTCTGCGGCCTGGCACTTGGAGATGAAAAATTTCTTGAGAATAAAAAAATACTCGTCAAAGAAATCCTCGAGAGGCTACAAGTATGCGCTACAAATGAAGCTAAATTGCTCTTACGGACGCATGAAAAGACTGGCCAAAATCTCACCGAAATCACTAACGAAGTATCTGAAAGAATCAATCTTTACACTGACCAACTCCTCAATTATCTTGATGCCCAGCCGCTTGATAGTAATCCAACGAGTCCATTAATGGCTTGCTTCTTAGATTATTGCCTCCCTACCCTGCGGGAACATTTTCAGGATGAGCTTATCAAAGAAATTCCTGAACATCACAAAAAAGCGATTATTGCCTGTCATTTAAGCTCTCAATTGGTCTACAAACGAGGCCTGACATGGAAGCCTTCCATCGTGGATATATTGCCTGTGATCCTTGATTTTGGACGAAATAGCGTTGGCAACCATCCTAATTAAACCTCTAAAATAGTGCAGACTATTACAAAGTTATTATCTATAGATGAATGCCTTGCCCATTTTTCTAGTGATATTCGTTAATTAATTATCTATTTTCATCAAAATACATTGCTTTTTTTTCCAACATGCGTTAAGATTTCGTTAAGAATAAATAAAACAAGGAGTTCAAATGTTTAGTGCACTTACAATGTTTAGTTCAACAAGGAAGTCAGAAGATGTCAACTGTGACCATTGTCGTCATAAAAATGAAAGTAAAGACGGCCGATATACTTACGAACCAGTAAATGGTCCCATCCCTTCATACTTTGAAACTCAGACAAAAGTGAAAGCTACTACCGCTGCATGTGATCAGTATGTGAAAACTTTAAAAGAACTTTACGACATAAAGTAGCAAACTAGATATGGAATAATATTTAACATTTAACACCATTCAAATATTAAAACTATCGAGGTTCCCCATGGACAAAGAAAATCTCCTTTTTCTTTGTCCACTTACTCCCTCGCATACAAAGTGCGAAGCCTTGAGTTACAGCTTGTAGGTCAGGCTGCTTCTCCTTTAAACAAGATTCTATAATCTAGCGTCAAACTCCTTTTTTGTTGCAGGGAGACCATGCTCAATCCGGCGGTTCATGTAATAATCATCCACTCTTTGTTTTTCTGCTTCAAGAGCTTTTTTGTTTTCAGTTTCTAGTTGAGCAGTTGGTACTGCAAAATCAACAACTTTACCAAATAATACGCTTCTCATAGAATCGTCAATCAATACTAACCCGAGTGTCAAGCACGTCAAAGCGAAAACACCGATTCTTTTTATCATTGATGTTTGCTGCTCTTCGCGCCCAACGATCTGATATTTCACGCCATCTTTTAAGATTTTTTTCCCGATAGATTTCGAAGCATAATCCGGAGTCCAGCCTTCTCCGTTAGTCGCTTCACTAGACTTCTTTACATACCTAACTGACATAAACAATCTCCATTTTAGGTTTTGCCTTTTTATTACAAATATTTATGAAACTTCGAATAATTATTAAACTTGCAATTTAATAATTGCATTAAGCTCCATAAAAAATCTAGTCTTTTTTTGTAAAATAAATAATTTGATTAGCAATTACTGGATCAGATTGATCCTGTTAAAAAGCTAGTAAAAGCTTTAATGTGTACTTAAAAATTTAGAGAGATAATATTGCAAAACTTTCCCGATAGTTTCTTTGCTCTCTATTCTTTGAACAGAAGAATTAAAACAATACTATTCATTCAACCACTTTTTATCTTCGTTATTTACTTCTTCGGCTAGACCATTTACTTTTGAGTTAGACTTTAGCTCTTTAGGGGAAGTTATGAAGCTTTGTGGGGTTTCCTTTGTTGGTTCAATTGCCAAAGGCTCTTTGATCTGAAGGGTTTTGATCTTTTCTTCATAATTCTTCGCTAACTCTCTAATCTTATTCTTAGCTTCGTTATCAATTTTATTTGCTTTATCAGCACTATCTGTCCCATGCCAGTGTTTACTTAGGAATTGTAGTAAGCCTGTCTCTTTGCTTTTTTGATTTTCATGATCTACATGATCATCTATCTTTTGATTAAGCTCTTTTGTCATTTCACTTAATTTTTGTTGATTTTTCACAATTTCTTCGCTGGCTATATTAACGTGGAATCTAATTGAATTACATACAACAGCAGCTTCTTTAATATTATTTACAAATTCTGGCATTTTTTTTCCGATTAAAGGCGCCAAACCATCATTAAGGGTGTTATAAATTGCTTGTACAATTATTGATTTTTCAGGAATCTTTTCTTTCGTTTTATGTTCATAATAGTGTATGTTCAATTTATTAATGGGAGTTTGTTCTTTATATAAAACTTCCTTTTCCTCTTTAGTTAATTTATTCAGCTGTTTCATAGAGATTTTTTGTTGCTTACCTAGATTTCCTTCCGCATCTTCTATTTTCTTAATTTCAAAAAGCGCATTCTTTACTTTTAGGCTCGACTTCTTAAATTCCGCCATATCTGTATCATATGTTGTTGTACTTAAATCAACCCCTAAATCCTTTGCAGCTTGTAACAAAACCTCATTAGTGTTTAAACCCAACTCATTAGTTTCTGCATTTAACTTCGTTTCTGCTAATGCGGCAAGCTCGGATAAAATAAAGCAATTAGCCAAAAATACGGCTATAAGATATAATCCCGCTGGGGTGGCTACCGATTTGATAGGATTATTTTTCATGAACTCTGTAAATCTTCCTAACAATCTAGTAATAAAATTTAAATCATGGTTTTTATAACTAGTTGTGGCTATTAACATGTAACCTAAAACTTGCGCCCCTGTAGCATTTAACTTCCCAGATGCAATAATATCTTTTACATCTCTTAAACTATCAAGAACTGCAAGTCTAATCTTAATTTTTCGAATATTTTTTGTAATCGCAATATCATGAGAAGGAGTTTTTGACCCTAGCATGCTTTCTAATTTTTTTAATTCTACACGCAAATCCTCTTCTACATGAGGATGGTCAAGGTATTTCAGTAATTGGCTACTAGCATTTGATAAATTCTTTTCAATATCAGCATCATGTCCTTCGCTTACTTTAGGCACATTCTCACCTCTG
>JACCVN010000210.1 GCA_013698165.1 Parachlamydiaceae bacterium
GTCGGCCATTCATTGGGCGGGTATCTTGCAGGAGTAATTGGAGCTGTACATGCAGATGAAATTTATTCATTTAATGGACCCGGTGTAGATTTCGAAGTGGATGTTAAAGAAACATTTAAGAATCTTAATCGAGAGCGCCCAATTCAAAAAGATGTGACTTATAATTCCTTTTCCATGGATGGAGATTTTATCGGAAATTTCGCTACCCGCAGTGGCACTATACGAAAATTTCATATTCCAATTCTGTTTAAGGAAACGCTTGGATCCATACCGTCTTGTGATTATACTGATCTTTTATCCCATCATGGTATCAAATTAATGAAGAATGTGATCAATAACTCGTCGGTTGTATCAATTCCTCGTTCGCTTTCACCTAAAACTACGAAAAAATTTCTTTTATCAAATCTTCGGTCAGTTGCATCGAACGCCGGTCTAATAAATAACGATAAGTCTGATAGCGAAAAGAAAATCTAACTGTAGCCTGCTGCGTCTCGCAGCAGGTATTAATTTAAGCCCCGTGGGCTACAGCATAGTGGCAATAGACATCTATAATGCCGATATGTTGTCGTCCCATTCGGGGCTTTTATTTTACCTGTTTCAAACTTCAGGTTAACACCTTATCTTTACCCAAATTTTTAAAACATGTTTAGATTTTGATAAATATGGGTAATGATAAGGTTAGACAGGGCTAATGCTTTCGTCATATTCGCGGCTTAAAGCAGATGATACTTATGCAATAGGAAGTCTGAGTATTAGGATGCTCTAGTTTATTCCAATGAAAGTTTATTTTTGACTTCTGCTGCTTGACACAGCAGGCTACATTAGAAAATTTTAGGCTTGATAGGAGATTCGGTTCAGAGTATTATCTACCTTCATAGGTATCAAATCAGAGCTGGTAACAGCTTAAAAAATGGAGAAAAATTGTGAAAAAAATATTCGGGTTGCTTACTGTTTTTTTACTGGGTGCGGGTGTTATGGTTGCTGAACCCACGAAGACCGCTTGCCATTGTGTTAATTGTGCATGCACAAAAGATAAACATTGTGGATGTTTTTCCGACGCCGGCTGTAATTGTTCTGCGAAAGATCCTAACACTTTCTCCAATAAAGTCTGCGGGTGTACTGCTGTAAAATCTAAGACTGCCAAATAAAACAAATTAAAGATCTTTTTTCAAAGAAGATATCTTGCTATACTGCTCATTGCAGGCTTTTTCCTTACAAAAGAAGGGCTCCTGTCTTTCTTTTGATAGCGTCAAGCGACCTCTTAAATATCATAAATCGAGTTAGGGAGTGAAAAACAATAATAGTAACCAAATTATTGCTTTCGCTTCCCAAATGGCCATACTCAAACTGAGATGAGGAACAAGAATGAAAATTGGGATTCCAAAAGAAATTAAAGACCATGAATATCGCGTTGGGGCACCTCCAGGAATGGTGCGTGCTTTAGTCGAAGCAGGGCATCGTGTCTTAGTGCAAAATTCTGCCGGTGCAAAAATCGGTTTTACAGATGAACTCTATAAGCTTTCGGGTGCTGAGATGGTTAACTCAGCAGAAGAAATATATGCATCTGAAATGATCATTAAGGTGAAAGAACCGCAGGAAAGTGAATATCCTCTGTTAAAAGAAGGACAGATCCTTTTCTGCTATCTGCACCTTGCACCAGACCCCACTCAGACTCAACATCTCATCGACAGCAAAGTCATTGCTATTGCCTATGAAACTGTTACAGATGGCAATGGCGGGCTACCTTTGCTTGTCCCTATGAGTGAGATTGCAGGAAGAATTTCTATTCAGGTCGGCGCCACTTGCCTGCAGATGAATAATGGTGGCAAAGGCTCTCTTCTTGGCGGAGTCCCTGGAGTACTTCCAGCAAATGTTCTAGTCATCGGCGGCGGAGTCGTGGGCACAGAAGCTGCTCGTATGGCTGTAGGGCTGGGAGCAAATGTCATCATCATCGACAAGGACTTACGTCGACTTAGGGCTTTAGATGCTCTTTTTGGACCTTCGCTGAAAACTTTATATTCTTCCTCTACGAGTATCGAAGAGGCAATTGCTACTGCAGATTTGGTCGTAGGGGCAGTTCTGATTCCAGGCAAAACTGCACCAAAGCTTGTGACTCGCGAGATGATCAAGAGTATGGCCCCTGGGTCTGTTGTTGTTGATGTCGCCATTGACCAAGGGGGCTGTTTTGAAACTGCACGACCGACGACACATACTGAACCGACATATGTTGTCGATGGGGTTGTGCATTATTGTGTGACGAATATGCCTGGAGCTTGCGCATTGACAGCAACAAAAGCCCTTACCAATGCGACGATGGATTATGCCTTGATGATCGCTAACCAAGGTTGGAAAAAGGCACTTAGACATAAGGGCTTAAGTCAAGGATTGAATGTTTGTTTAGGTAAAGTGACAAACTTGTCTGTTGCAGAAGATCTTGGCCATCATTACGTTCCAATTGAAGAAGTTCTATAGGCAATACTCTCCGCGGTCAAATTGACCGCTGTTAAATGCGCCAAAAATGAATCCTGCTGCGGACGCAGCAGGATTCATCGACGCGTATGCTAGCCCATCCTCATTTTAACACCTGCTGCGAGACGCAGCAGGCTACATTTTTGGCCCAATTTAAAAGCGGTCAATTTAGCCGCAGGGGAAGAATACTCCCCGGGGAGTATAATGCGCTATATCATTGGCGTCGACTTAGGCACTACCAATAGTTCCGTGTGTTATGTGGATAGTCAGAGTACAAATTTGACTATCCAGCAATTTCGCATACCTCAGCTGACATCTGTAGGATCTATCGATTCGCTTCCTTCCCTTCCTTCTTATTGTTATTTGTCTGCTGATGGAGAATGGCCAAAGGGAAGTCTAAAGCTTCCCTGGAAAAATCAGACCGATTTTTTTGTAGGGTATTTTGCCCAGCAGCAGGGATCAAAAGTACCGACTCGATTAGTGCAGTCAGCGAAAAGTTGGCTTTGCCACAAGTCCGCAAATAGAAGAGAAAAAATCCTTCCTGCGGCTGCCACTGAGGGCATGCAGCGTTTAAGCCCTATAGAGGCTTCTTCACGCTATCTAAGTCATATTTGTGATGCCTGGAATTCTTTGATGTCAAAAGGCAACCCCGACCTTGAATTTTCCCATCAGGAAATTGTTCTTACAGTGCCCGCTTCTTTTGATGAAGTTGCCAGAGCATTGACAGCTGAAGCCGCCGTTAAGGCAGGCATAAAGCACATGACACTTTTGGAAGAACCTCAGGCAGCCTTTTATGCGTGGCTTTCTCAGCATGAATCGACATGGCAAAAAGAACTGCCTTTAGGGTGCAAAGTCTTAATTTGCGATGTGGGCGGCGGGACGACAGACTTTAGTCTTATTGAAGTCTCAGGCACTGAAGAGCTGCCAACCTTGCAGAGAATGGCCGTGGGAGATCATCTACTGCTTGGCGGAGACAATATGGATGCGGCTATTGCGCATTATATTGAGACGAAGATGTTTAAAGAAGAACCCACACCCAGCCAATGGTTGCAGCTGATCCACCAAGCGCGCCAGGCAAAGGAAACACTGCTGGGAAACCCTTCGGAGGATACCTTTCAAGTAATATTGCAAGGCACCGGCTCATCGGTTGTGCGAGACAGTCGGACGCTTTTGATCAGCCGACTAGAAATTGAAAATTTGCTGCGGGATGGTTTTTTTGGTCAGTATACTTGGGAAGAAGCCTCCAAAATTGAAAATGCTGTAGGCATTAGGACAATGGGACTACCCTATGAAAATGAGCCCTCGATCTGCAAGCATCTTGCTCAATTTCTGAAATGCAGTTCAAGCAGTCTCGAAAAGCCTGATTTTGTTCTTTTTAATGGCGGGGCAATGAAGCCCGCACTTTTTCAAAGCGCACTCATGGATTCTCTTAGGCGCTGGTTTCCGGAAAGATCGCCATCGATTTTAAATTCGGGAAGTCTCGACCTAGCCGTTGGTAAAGGTGCTGCCTACTATGGGAAAGTTCGCCGTGGTCTCGGGGTCAGAGTGGGCGGTGGAAGCGCGCGCGGGTATTACTTGGGCATCGATATTGAAGAGTCAAAAGGCGTTATCGTCCGAAAGGCAATCACCCTGTTACCTCGAGGTTGTGAAGAAGGCACTAAATATGAACCTGATCATACTTTTTGGCTCCAACCCAATACTCCTGCGATTTTTCAGCTATATAGTTCCCATGTCAGGCTCAACGATGCTAGCGGTGAAATGGTGGACATTGATCTTGCAGAGTTGCACCCTCTACCTCCTGTGCATGCCATTTTGCGATTTGGTAAAAAGGTGGCGGATGAGTCAAAAGCTGAACGCATTCCCGTGCATCTTGGCATCCACCTTAATGCTATCGGTACTCTTGAGTTGTGGTTAAAATCGCAGAAGACCGATCATCGTTGGACTTTGGAGTTCCAATTACGGACGGCCGCCGGGCAAGAGAACAGTTTGTCTATGATCGGCAACGCTCGAAATGAGGAACAGCTTGAAAGCTCAACAATTGAAAAAGCCAAGCAGTTTTTAAAGAATTATTTTTCTGATTTTTCAGAATCAGCCTCTGATAAACTAATGGAATCCCTGGAAGTGATTCTCGATAAACCGCGGCGAGAGTGGTCATTGAGTATATTGCGGGCTTTATGGCCAGCGCTGCCTTTAGGGGGAGACCTTCGCCGTATGCCTGATAAGTTTCAGGCCCGCTGGTGGAATATTGCCGGTTTTTTATTGCGTCCGGGATTTGGATTTCCCCTTGACGATCATCGATTAAAAGACCTATGGAAAGTAATATTGTCAGAGTTCAATACAACTGTTACTTCGGAATGTCAAATCCAAAAATGGATTTGCTATCGCCGAATTGCCGGGGGGTTGAATAAAGGACAGCAGATGCAAATTGCGCATGAGCTCATTCCATCGATTTTTAATAGGCGCAATGGCAGAATTGAAATAAAGGGAAAATCTGAACTTTACCAATATGTCGAAAAAATTCGTGCGTTGGCATCAATGGAACTTTTGGAAGGCCAGCTTAAGATCAAATTGGGAGATGCTTTGATAAAACGAATTATTGCTTCAGAAGCCGTTGCTGCAGATTTTTGGGCATTAGCCCGTATTGGCGCAAGGCATCTTTTTTATGGATCGGCAGCAAATGTTGTGCCCAAAGGACAATGCGCTGCTTGGGTCGAAGAGTTGTTATTGATACCCACTGAAAATGACGAAAGGTTGCCATTTGTCCTGGGGCAAATAGCACATAAAACCGATCAGCGAGAGGTCAATATCCCTGAAGAACTCATTGCCAAGATACGGCGACGTTACCAATCTGAACAGCTTGAAAAAGCCCTTTCAGTCTCAAATTTGACGACGAAAGAACAGGATCAAATTTTTGGGGAACAACTGCCCATAGGTTTGTTGTTATACTGCCCCGGCAGCGTAAAAGATGAAGGGGACTGATGCATCTTCATAATTCTAAAGATATTTACCGCTTTATTGATTTCTCACGATCTACATACCAAATTCAATTGATTGATCCCGGCACTAAGCAGAAAGTTTGGACTTTTCTTCAACTGGATTCTTCAGGAGCTTTCCTCGATGGCTTTTGCGATCAGGAGGAGACAGAAGGCTTCTCATTTTGCAGCCATCTTGAGCTTGCGCGCCAAAGGATTTATAATGGCCACACTTTGCCATTGCATGTGCGCTTCGAAAAATCTCTTTGGAATAGTCTTTGTTTAATGGCCCAAGAGCGCTGGGGGGGTAGTTCTTCAAGGCTTCAAAAGAAAGGCAAGGGGCATTACGTGTGCTTATCTTCTAGCGGCAAGGCCGTCTTTTGGATCAAAGCCAAGAATAAGGAAGCGATAAAAATTCTTAACGATTTCCTTGATCCCCAAAAAGCTGAATCGGAAGAAACGTCATTGAAGTTTTCCAATCTTTCCCAAGAAGAATTAATGCTCTGGCGAGAAGGGGAGCCGAGCCCCGCGTTAAAGTATGAACTTTCTTTCTGGAGTGACTTTGCGAAATGGATGATGCTCTTGCAGGATTGCGGTGAGAAGTATAGCAT
>JACCVN010000240.1 GCA_013698165.1 Parachlamydiaceae bacterium
TTTCTTGGAGGATAAAGACTACACCGTCAAGTGGAATTGAATGATGCCACCCCATTTTATCGATGACAGTCATGGGTGGAAAGAGATTTTCGGAGTGATTCAGATGTATGAACAGAAGACCGGAATCTTCACGGTGACGCAGATACGCCAGTCTATAACCTGAAAAGACCCCTTCCAATTTTCTTTCTTTCCGCTGATATTGCTTATCTTTATAATTATCTAACCCAAATATTGGAGGTAGCAGATCAAGCCAAAAAGATGGCCTTAAGTGTTTAAATTTAAAAAATTTGATGACGTATTTTCCGTCTTCAGACCCGAAAGCATAAGACTGCGCACCTTTTCCGATATACGTAAAGTGCTGCGATAAAATTTTATTGAGATGAGTAATTTCTGCTGCAGATTGATCGGGAACTTGCCACTCTGAACGATTGGGAGTGTCGTAACGGATGTTTGCCAATCTAAAATCATCAGTCAGAGAGTAATAGAGGCGTACTCCAGCAAAAAGAGCTAAAGCGGCAATTACCAAGCCGCAAACAATTTTCTTCCACAAGCATAAGTTATTCATATGGAAAACTCTAACAAAGTCACTAATTTATTTCGATATTTAATGAGAATAGCGGCGCTTGAATCCTGTAGGACGATTTTTAGGTTGTTTTTTTAATGAATAGGTTGGTTTTTCTATATTTCCATCCACATTCACCGTAAAGAGCTCTGCCAGCTTAAAGAGAAGATTGTATTGCTTCATGCGGACTTGCAAGTTTAAATTCCCCTCAAAATCTACCGTTGAGTTAAAATTGTTTGGCAGATAAAACTTCGAGAGCTTTCCTTCGCTATAGACATCCTTGAATTTGGTAAGAAAAACCTTTTCATCATGAATATCAAAAAAAATTGATCCTGTTACTGGAGTCATCACACCCATATCAAGACCAATTCGATGTAAAATTTCTTTTGGTATGACAAATAACGGGTGGTGTAAAACTTTCTTTGAGTGGTTAGTAAAGTGGAAAACACCATTGCCCTTAAAAGATGCCGGAATTCCCATGACTCCGCTCAACTCGCCTAAATCAAGTCTTGGGATGACAAAATGGCTCATGGGTCGAGGTGTTGGCTGATTAATATGCTTCAATAAACTTGGACGAAAGTTAGTAATCGTCAAATTCCTTAGCGATAATCCCCATAACTCCCCTTGATTGGTATCGAGCATTGTCAGTCTTTCGATCTGCAGGCTGCCTGCAGGATCTTGAAGCCATAAATTAGAAAATTGCATTCTTTCTGAAGACCAATCCAGTTGACAATCTAAAGATTCAAATTCATACCCATCGAATGCCACTGCATTTCCAAAAAGCTTACCTATAAATATAAAAGGAGAAGTAAGGTCTTCAGGACCACTTTTTTTCAGGAGCCATTGACCTTGAAGAAAATATCCTTTACCGACACCCCAAGAGCCAAGTCCATTCCTCATCTCTTCGGACAACAGATGACTCGCCACAGGAATATCAAGGGATACCTGACCTGAGAGAGCCATCATATTAGGCGGGACATCAATCGCCATTGCATTTCTAAGATCAATGCCAAGCCCGCAAAACTGGCCTCGTACTTCATCGAAAACCAAACCATTGGCAGGGTCATCTCTCCAGCTGATGCCTACCAGCTCAGAGCTCATTTCTCTTCTTTTAAATACTTCCGGATTGTTGGCAATATAAATCATACCATGATCTAGTCGGGGCCCTAAACAACTGTATGAAAGCCAAAAAGGCATTTGCGTGTAGTGGTACTTTGTCACAATCTGAATATGTTCCGGCTCACTAATCAATTTAAAATTTGTGATTTCGTGTTCACTCCCTTTAAACCAATACTTACCGTCAGGAATTTCCATGTTAAAGTTGTGCTTGTTTGGAGAGACTCTTAAGTCAACTTTTGCGTGTAATGGCCCCTGCAATTTGCAGTTTTTGATTAGGTCTGCAGTGGAATCACTTACTTCATCCGGGAATCCGGCTTTTAAAAGAGCAGTAAATCCATTAAGATATTCTGCAGAAGTGTCTACTTGGACATTGTCCATTACTAATTCTTTATTGACCAAATCATATTCAGCCTTATCAAAGCTCATGGACCCTAAACACAGTCCATATGGAATGGCTGAAAATGAAGTTGCGAATTTGCCAAAACTAAGGCGTTCATGCGAATTCCAATGGCAAGTGACATTGTTTAGATCATTAAAATGGATTCCCAAAAACTCAAACTTTGATAATGAGCCGTTTAGCTCGGTTCTTACCTTCCAGCCCGGTTCTTGCTTAAGTAACTCCAAAGAAATTTGGCCGCTGGCTTTATAATGCCCTCCCGGAAAGAATTTGGCCGCAACTTCTTCACATTCTGGCCAATCACCTAATTTGTTTAATTCCGCTTCAAGCAAATTTATGCGACCATTAAAGGTTTTCTGGTCAATACTGTATACTCCTTCTAGACCCGCTAGAAGAGAATCATCCCAACTTAACCCGAGAAATTCAAAAGTCCAGTTGTCTTCATTTTTTATAACATCAGCGGCAACAGACAACCTGTCAAGCTGCATCTGTTCTATCGACCATCTGCTCCCTTTTTTCTTACCATTGATAAAACCATTTTTAATCTGTCTTCCAGAAAGCAATAGATCACGGCCCTTTAAATTATACATAAATTGAGAAAGGCCGGAATCATAGCTGAGATCGATAGAGCAAAACCCTTTATTGCCTTCTTGCAAAATAGCATTCAATCCATCATTTTCTGCCTCAGCATTGACTATAATTGGACGAACATGCCTCAACATCTCTTCAAAATTAAAAGGAAGTTTCAGCTGAAACAGTTCAATTTGGAAATCATTATCCATTGAAAGATCAAAAACTGTTGGATGGAAGGACCCAAAATGTGTAAGGTTTTTATCAAAAGAGTAGTGTAAAGGAGCATTTATCTCAGTAGAAGAAGGATAAGATTTTCCCTTTAGCCTCAATAGCTGCCCAGCGGCTCCATCAATATGAAAATCAAAATAGGAGATTCCTTTACTTACATCGACAATATTCATTACACTTCCATCAATGATAAAAGGGCAGTTTTGATTCTCAATTCCTAGATGCAAATCCCCTTTCAAAGCTTCTAGCTCCAAGGTCTTTTCTTCATGGTCATAATCAAAAGTCAGGGATAGGCCATCGAGCACAATACCGGGGATTTGACTATCAAAGCTGCAGTTTGTTAATGTCCCTTTGGATTTTGCTTGAAGGCGAAAATCATCTTGCTCAAAAGCAAACCGAAGGAGCCCTCCGGATTTTTCTAATGCTACGTCACCTTCAAGAGGCAGCGAACTTAGCTTTTGCAAATGTTCAAAGTGAGAAAAAATTCCTTGAAGGTCAGACACTTTTCCATCCATTGACTCGATAGAAACATCCACATCAAAATAGCCGGGTTCTGGATAGCTATAATCAATATCGATTGCACCCGTAAACCAAACTTGATGACAACATGTAACAATATCCTTAAGGAAGATCCTTGAACCTTCAGAGATAGCATTTGACTTGAAATCGGTATACAGCAAGCCTTTATTTTTTTCATAATAGGTCGCTCGATCGAAAGAAAAATCTCCATAATGCGTTTTGCGCTTGAAGTCAAAATAATGTTCACCAGAAAAAGTTGAAATTGGCTTATTATCGACATCCGATATTGCAAGTACCTCAAAAGTTAAATCATCATTTTCTAAAGTCAGGGTATTTGTATGGTATCGAACAGTCGCTCCATTAAAGTCGAAGGATCCTTCAAAATCACCTAACCCTGTAAGCTTGAATTGTTCATACTCAAATAGAAATGGCTCTACAAACTTTTCTAATGGCATCTCAGGTGCAGCAAAACTACCATTTTGAATGATAAGCCCATTCCAGCCTAGCTGCTGCTGCATCCATTCACTGCAAAGCAATAATGATGGATTTAGTATACCCGGCATAAAAGCTTGCATAGCCTCCATTGCAATGTTATTCCAATAGTTATCAGCATGAGGATGTGGAGGCCATTGCTGCCAGAGGTCATCAGTAGTTTTGATAAGGTCAAAGTTGAGGCCTATTGGATACTCTTTTTGGGTCTGGGAATCAATGATATTGACTCTTCCACCTACTGTCACTCCCATAGGATGGCGTTGTACACTCGCATCGATATTTAGCAAGTCTCCAGGAAAACATCTCCCCACACCTTGGCGGATAGCATCAGGAAAAAGTTTGGCCAGCTCAACATGCTCTCCAGAGAGATGTATATTCACTAATGTTTCAGCGCTTCCTCCATCGAGTTCCATTTTTCCATTGAGTCCGACAAACTCGCCTTCCAGGCTTGACTTTTGCAAGCGACCTTGCTTCAGGGAAAAATGAGCATCAATTTTCTCGCAGGGTTTGATGATACTTCCCGGTGGGGCAAATAAAAGATTTAAGGGGCGCGAAAGGTCTCGAGGGCCATATAGGGATTGCAGCTCGATTTTACAATCTTTCATTGTTACTTCAAGATCAAGTGTATTTGCAATATTCTCTGAGGTAAGGTCAATCGAGGCGGAAGCGGCAGCATTGGGAAAAAATGCAGAAAGTTGCCATAGAGGGAAATCAATATGAAGATCTCTCAGAGCCACATTCTCGATATTAAGCAATTCAGGCCTACCGTTGCGCATCAGACCTTTTAAATTGACATCAAAATTCCCGGCTTGCATCTCAACTAAATTTATAGGTTTAAAGCTGTCGCTTAAAACAGACTTTACTAGTGAAAATTCATCTTTTCCAAAATTTGTTAAGGCAAGCTCTCCGCTATTGCTCCCTTTTTCTTTTGAGTTACTAAGGAAATGGATTTTTGCAGAATTCTTCAAATCGACAATTAAATCGCTGGAATCGATTTTTACGCCTTCAAATATGGCTTTGCCGTTGATTGAAAGATCGGAATCTTTTCCGCAATAATGACAAGTGCCCTCTAGGGCAAGTGCTGCATTGCCCTCAGTTAAAGAAAAATTGCCGTTGATTTTCGATAGCTGCACAAGTTCTTGATCGATTGAAACATCTGAGACATCAACTTTGATGCCAAGTACACCCTTAGCATCTTTGAAGAGGTGCCCAAAAAGAGTGCCTTGGTTTCCTAATTCACCGATTTTAACTTCAAATTTTCCTGTGGGAAGTTCAGTAAAGTCGATGTCTAAATTAAAATCCCATTTCTGGCCCGAATAGTAAGTGAACGAACCTTCCGTAATCACGAGATGAGGTTGAATATCAAAGAAGCCGGGAGCATCATCAAGCCATGAAAGAGACTGTAAAAGTCGAGGTAGGTCTTTCCCAATGCTAATATGGGGAGCGTTCAATTCAAGTCTAAGGGCGATTTCTCTTTCCCATAATGAAATGCTGTATGAAATAACAGCTTCCGTAGCCAAACATTGGTGGCCACCTGAACTTAGGGACGATGAAGAGATCAATGATGGACAAGCAATAACTAGTTTGCCATCTTTCCAGTGTAAATTTTCAGCGGCAAAAGAACCATCAAAGCAAAAGCGACAAAGCTGATCAATCTTTCTTTCGATCAACCTTGGCATTGCATAGTGCCAAAAGCACCATACCATGCCAAGGCAGCATATCATCAGAAAAAATATGCGTTTCATTTTAAGGCATAAAGTTAAAATTGCGTTTAAAGCCGCTCTCACAACACCTCTGCAGCAATAGCTGCAAGTTCAGATCGTTCTGTTTTTAGGAGCACCATATGCCCATAGAGTTTTTGACCGGCAAACTTACCAACTACGTAAGTTAAGCCATTGGAATCTTTATCTAAGTAAGGATTATCTATTTGTGTAGGATCTCCTGTCAAGATGACTTTAGTCCCCTCACCTGCGCGCGATATAATAGTTTTTACTTCATGAGGAGTAAGATTCTGGGCTTCATCCACTATGATGAACATCCTAGGCAATGAGCGGCCTCGTATAAAAGTCACAGCTTCCATTTCAATTTTTTTACTTTCCATGACCCACTGCAATGTTGCAGTCGATTCATGTCCAGAAGATTGGCATAGATATTCAAGGTTATCAAAAATTGGCTGCATCCAGTTGAAGAGTTTTTCTTCTTTTGTCCCAGGAAGATATCCGATATCACGGCCAAGAGGAACTACCGGGCGACTGACAAGTATACGGGAATATAAATTTTCATCAAAGACTTTACGCAAACCGCATGCCAAGGCCAATAAAGTTTTACCCGTTCCTGCCTGACCAAATAATGTCACTAGCTTGATATCATCCCGCAGTAAAAGATCTACAGCGCATTTCTGCTCAACATTTCTTGGTTTGATTCCCCAAAGACTATTGAATTTCAGTAATGGTTCCACCACAGTTTTTGAAGGATTCCATTTGCCAACAGCGGAAGAATGTTCTTGCGGAGAGGTCAATATGCAGTACTCATTCGGATGAAATACAGTATTTGGAACAGCTACCTCTCCATCTTTGTAGAATAGATCGATGTCATGTTTTGAGGACTCGACTCGCTGAATCCCAGAATACATAGAGTCGAAGGAGTATTTCAGGTTCTCATAATCTTCAACTTCAATCCCGACAGCTTCAGCTTTAAGCCTAGCCGCAAAGTCTTTTGAAACAAAGACGACCTTCGCCCCCTGCTCCTTAAGGAAATAAGCGGCCATAATGATGCGGTTATCGTTCAGTGATAGGGCAAAATTGAAAAGAGGATCGGTTTTAAATTCTAATTGGATACGTACTTTCGACCCGTTTTCCAAAAGGACTCCGCTATGCAAATTACCCTTGCCAATTTGACTAATTGTCGACAAGAAACGGAAGACAGCACGTGAATTCTTACCAAGTTCATTTGGCAAACGCTTCATCTTATCGAGTTCTTCAAGGACAGTTACAGGTATAACTACCTCGCTGCGAGGAAATTTTAAGATTGCTTCCGGATCGTAAAGAAGGACATTTGTATCGATGACGAAACTTTTTTTGACCATGGGGACCTCTATATGTTTTAAAAAGATGAGTATACCTTAAGCGGAAAGTCTTAAAGCTGCAAGGGGCATTTTGGACAAAAAACTTGACAGACCGCCACTTAGCACTCTTGGGCTCCATGTGCTAAAAAATTAAGCTTCCACTTGACTTCCTTCTTTCTGGATGCTATAATAAAAGAAAAAGGAGTGTGAGCATGATAATCAATAATAAAATTCTTAACCTTCCACCTTATATTTCTACTACTTGGAATAATGTTCTAGGCCTTCACATGAAAGGAACTACTTTAGTAATCAGTCTTTCAACTGGCGAATCTGTACTTATTGATGACCTTTCAAAGGAAGTAATTGAAACAATTTTTCATGCTCATCGCTCTTATCTTGAGGAACAAGATTTTTCAAACCCCGGTCCAACCAATCAAGCCGTCTCACCATTTGGTTTTCTGAGCCAACCTCTTTCGAACGCCAGCATAGAATTTTTACAATTCGGCCAAAACGCTATCAAAGGTCTCGGAGCTGCCATGCAGCATGATGACTCCCTCGCCGACGCCCCTGACCTCCCGGCAGAATTTCTCGAAAAAATTGCTGCTATTGCCAAAATCGTTACTCCTGAAAGTCAAGATGGATTACCAAAGGGCGAACTCAATTGCAATTGCCCGCATTGCCAAATTGCTAATGCTATCAATGGACAATCAAAAAAAAATGTGACACATCATGCTTCCCCAGCAGTCCACCTGCATGATGAACCTGTTTCAGCAGAAGATTTAATTTTCCAGGAATGGAAAATCCAACAAACTGGAACTAATCTTTATCAAGTGACAAACAATTTAGATCCAAAAGAAATATATCAAGTCTATTTAGGAGACCCTATTGGTTGTACCTGCGGAGAAAAAAACTGCGTTCATATCCCTGCGGTTCTAAAATCCTAAATAAGTCAGTTGCCATAAATTATTCGAATCCATAAAATCACGCTTTCTAATTTGGAGTAATCGCATGTCTCAAAATGCCAAGTGGATTTTAGCAATCCTAACTGTACTGTCGCAGTCAACTACCAGCTTACTTATAGCTGAGAACACTATCTCAACAGATAGTCAAGAAAATCAAGCCAGTGCTCAACCTTTTGAGCCATTTACAGGCAGGATTACTCGCAATAAAGTAAGATTGCGCCTACAACCAAGCCTTGATGGCCAGATTCTACAGGAATTTGTACATGATGACTTAATCATGGTCGTTGGAGATGCAGAAGATTTTTATGCAATACTGCCTCCCAAAGACAGTAAAGCCTATGTTTTTCGAACTTTTATTCTTGATAATAAAGTTGAAGGAAACAAGGTTAACGTTCGCTTAGAACCGGCGCTTGAATCCCCTGTTATTGCCCAACTTCATAGCGGCGATGAAATCCACGGAGTTGTCAGTCCATTGAATAGCAAATGGCTGGAAATTGCCCCTCCCGTGTCAACTCGCTTTTATGTCTGCAAAGAATATGTTGAGAAAATTGGCAGCCCAGCTGTTATGGCACAAATCGAAAAACGCAGAGAAGAAGTTAACGAACTCCTAAATCGCAGCTATCAAGTCAGTCAGCTTGAAATGCAAAAGAATTACGAAGACATGAAGCTTGATCATTCAATCAAGGGGTTCAAAAAAATCATCAATGAATATTCAGATTTCCCTGATCAAGCTGCCCGCGCAAAAGAATTGCTAGCCAATCTTCAAGAGCTCCTTCTGCAGAAAAAAATCGAATACCTTGAAGCCAAAGCCACAAATCATGAATCGACAAGCAGCGCCACTCAAGCCTCCCAATATCAAGTTGACAACGTCCCAATAGCGCCAACTCCTATTGACGATGACACACATTTTGCACTTTCTGCAACCTCTCAGATGAATACTTCTCCAAATTGGAATAAAGTTTTCGATCCTTCATCCATGACCCCCAAGATGGCTGCATGGATTTCAAATGAGAGAGCACTCTACGACGCGTGGGCATCCCGCACTCAAAATGCTACTCCTGAATTATTTTATCTAAATCAAACTACAGACACTTTGACGCTGACAGGTATCCTTGAACCTTATGCACGCGCAGTAAAGAATAAGCCGGGCGA
>JACCVN010000260.1 GCA_013698165.1 Parachlamydiaceae bacterium
ACAAAATTGACTCTGACGATGCTCCGGTATTTCTTGATGACTTTTCCACTGAATGTACTGTCGATGCTGATAAACTATACAAAATTTCTGCCAAAAATGGCGATGGAATCCCCGCTTTACTGCGAGCCATCCACCATCTGACTTAAAAAGGGACTCAGGAGCAAGAATGTCGTTCCATTCAGGAATAACTCCAATTAGGCCAACCCTGTCCATATGTGTCCATGTGTGTCCATATTCGTCCATATTCGTCCATTTAGTCCATTCCGCCCATTTTCGTCCATTTTCTGCAACCATAGATGACTAAACCTATAGCCAACCAGATGATCAGCCTCAGCCAAGTATCTAAACTTAATGAGGCCATCAGCAGGGCGCAGGTGGCAATTCCTAATATTGGCACCAAGGGCACCCATGGAGTTCTAAATGCTCGAGGAAATTCGGGATGTGTATATCTCAGGATAAGAGTCCCCCCACAGACAATGACAAAAGCAAAAAGCGTTCCAATGCTCGTCATATTTCCCAGAGTTTCCAGTGGTACAAAGGCAGCGAGAGGACCAATCAAAAGAAATAGGGCCAGCGAAGATTTCCAAGGTGTATGCCATCGAGGATGCAGATCAGAAAAAATCTTTGGAAGCAAACCATCGCATGCCATTGTATAAAAAATACGCGACTGACCTAACAAAAGCACCAGGATCACCGAACTAAATCCGGCAATGATCGCTAATTTTACCATCCATTGAAGCCAATGAAAGGGCGTCTGATCAATTGCCAAGGCTGCAGGTGCGGCCACATTTAGCTCCTTATAGCTGATCAGTCCCACCATCACAAAAGCAAATAGGATGTAAAGCACGGTACAGATAGAAAGTGCTCCCAAGATCCCCCTAGGCATATTTTTTTGGGGGTTGACAGTTTCTTGCGCGGCTGTGGAAACGCAGTCAAAGCCTATATAGGCGAAAAACACAATCCCGGCAGCCCTTAAGATACCACTCCAACCAAACTCTCCGAAAATGCCGGTATTTTCAGGAATGAAGGGAACATAGTTTTCAGCCTTGACATACTGAATACCCACGCAAATAAAAACCACAATTACAGCCACTTTAACTGCAACAAGAACAGCATTAGCAGAAGCAGATCCTTTTATTCCAAGAGTTAATATTAACGACATGACTCCAAGGATTAACACAGCAGGTAAATTGAGAATTCCATAAACCATTTCTCCATTGACATCATGCGTGGGATGCCAAGGTGACGCCATGAGCATCATAGGTACTGGGATATCAAATTCGTGCAAAAATGAAACAAAATACGCTGACCAGCTTATGGCTACAGCTGCGGCCCCTATCGCGTATTCTAGTATCAACGTCCATCCAATAATCCATGCCACAAGCTCGCCCATGGTCACATAGGCGTATGTATATGTACTTCCTGAAATTGGGATCATGCTCGCCAGCTCGCTGTAGCATAGGGCTGCCAATGTACAGGCTGTTGCTGCAATCACAAATGAAATAATTATTGCTGGACCGGCATGTTGAGCGGCAGCAATACCGGTGATAGAAAATAGACCTGCACCAACGATCGCGCCGATGCCAAGCAGTATAAGATCAAACGGCCCTAGCGTTCGCTTGAGGCGATGCGTTCCTGATTCAGCGTTCTCATTTAGATCCGTAATTGATTTTTTTGTCCATATCCCCATAACTCTCCAATTGTGTATTTGCAGCTTAAAGCACATGCCCACACAACACTTGCCCTAAGCCTACAACGATCTAATAGATATCAGTAACTTGCAAAAAGCACTAAGCATTATTTTTTGAACTTTTTAATTTTAAGTACAGGACAAGTTTTAAGTTTAATTTTTTATAAATTCATTATACCCATAAAAAAACTTACCTGCTTTACTAATATTATTTATAAAGCCTAACTAACCTTTTCTTTAGGCAATAACCGTAAGATATTATTTAATTTTTCCATTTACAACAATCCCAGCGGGATGCTACAAATGAGGCGCCACCTACAATATTTATGATTCTGATGTTTATTGATAATGAAGTTTCAATGAAATGGTAAGGACAGATCTGCCACCTACCTCGAACAGATAAATCGATAATGACAGTGCCATAGATACTGCCCTTAGCTCAATCCCGAGAGCTTCGCGTTGCGAATTCTCAGATTCAGCTATGTCGAGTATATCTTTGCAACCTGACGGCAAGTAATATGACGTTATTTGAATTTAAACTCCTTTACAAACAATCTTTGGTCAATTATAATTTATATTTAATAATTTTGTGTATATAAAGGTTTTAATATGAGTAGCCCCCCATTAACAATTAATAACCAGAACATTAATCAATCACTGCTCTCTTCTTCGGCTTCAATGCAGGAAGAGTTATACGCTTCTGGAAAAAAATTCGTTAAATTTATAGGAAAAAATGTTTTAAATCTTACAGGAGTTGCCGTAGGAACTGCCCTTTTGGTCAACCAATGGTATGTTTCAGGTGTAGCCCTTTTGACTTTTACCTCATACAATATATTTTCCAACGCCGCAGCGTCACAAACATGGATACCTCGAGGTGTGCGTCAATTTATTGTAGACAAGGGTGGATTTATCTTTGGCGTAGCTACAGGTATAGCATTTATTGCCACACAAAGTCATATTCTTGGAATCTCGTTATTGATCTATTCTTCTTACCGATTAGCTGACAACTTAGGGTTTGTACCGCGAAATATCAGCCTTTTTATGGAACGCTTATTTCCATGGAGAGTTCTTCCTTCCTGTGTACTTGTAGAAGCAACCCCAATTGGCGTTATAAATTTCTTTTCCTTATTTGCCAACCTTCGACCTGTTGAACGGTTCATTTATGAAAAGGCAGATCTTTTCATCCATAAACTTTTTGATATTGATGCGCCAACTATACAAGAAATCGCCGCTCCCTACGTTTCTAAACCCTCGCTTTCTTTTGGACAAATGCAAGAAATTTTAAATGGCAAAGATAGTGACTATACTTTGGATGTGCGTCATTGCTCACGCAGTGTCACTGATATAGTCTCCTTAGAAGATGAAGACCGTCATTTTGAAAAGCTTCTTGAAATGTCAAAATCGACGAATTGGTCAAGCTTAAGTAAGGATATTTTTTCTTCAAAAAGTTTCTTACTCTTCCTGAGTGAAGAGTTTCCTGATATTGACATGGAAGAGATTAAGAAACATCCCGATGTTTACGCCGATAAGCTGGCTATGGCTCAAGGAATGACAGGCTCAGCTTACGCCGAACAATGGCTGAAAAAACGTTTTGAAAAAGTTGTAAATTTGCTTAACGGAAGAATTGCTTGCCGCGTTAAAGGATTACAGAGCGAACTTGATGACGCCATCATTGATACCGCCAAAATTCTTCCTTATCTTGAGAAAATAAACAAACAAAATGACCCCATACATAAAATGGAAGCCC
>JACCVN010000284.1 GCA_013698165.1 Parachlamydiaceae bacterium
GGAATATTTTATGGAATCAGAAACAAAATATGCAACTGAAAACAATCAATCGCCATCACCTAAGAACGGAACCTTTCGTTTAGAGCCGGAATTGAAACAGGTGTTAGCAAAGACTGCCAATACAATCCGCGGGCTTTCCATGGATGCGGTCCAAAAAGCGGATTCCGGCCACCCGGGATTGCCGATGGGTTGCGCAGAAATTGGCGCTTATCTCTTTGGTGCAGTTTTGCGTCATAATCCTAAAAATCCAAAATGGATTAATCGCGACCGTTTCATTCTTTCTGCTGGTCATGGTTCGATGTGGCTGTATGCATGTCTTTTTCTCTCCGGATACAATCTTAGTCTTGAAGATATTAAACAATTTAGACAGCTGCATTCCAAAACTCCGGGCCACCCAGAATCGCGAGATACTGAAGGCGTGGAAACCACTACCGGCCCTCTAGGACAGGGATTTGGAAATGCTGTGGGCACCGCCTTGGGATTGAAAGTTTTAGCGACGCGCTTTAACACTGGAAATCATACTATTCTTGATGGTAAAGTTTATACTCTTGCCGGCGATGGCGATATCATGGAAGGGGTTAGCTCAGAAGCATCTTCGTTGGCAGGCCAACTGCAGTTAGACAATCTAATCGCTATCTACGACTCTAATAATGTCACTCTCGACGGTCCGCTCAGCGATTCCTGCTCAGAAAATACGAGAATGCGTTATGAGGCTTATGGTTGGGAAGTGTTTGAAGTCGATGGCAATGATTTGGACGCTGTCGCAGATGTCTTTGCGCGCGTACGCCAAAATCAAAAGAAACCGCGTTTGATTATCGCGCATACAATTATCGGCAAAGGCTCCCCGCATAAAGCTGGAACAAGTAAAGCACATGGCTCACCTCTCGGTGTTGATGAGATTCATGCCACAAAGGTAGCTCTGGGGATTCCTGAAGAGCCCTTCTATGTGCCGCAAGCTGTCACAGATTTCTTTGCTCGCAAGCTAACTGCAGATAACGCCGCTGAAGAAAATTGGAAACAGAATTTCGATATCTGGGCATCAGATAATCCCGACCTTTTCAAAGAATTTGAGATCATGGAGCATCGACGCCTCCCAAGTAGTATTGAAGCAGATCTGCAAAATATCGAGATCAAAGCACCTATTGCTGGTAGAAAAGCTTCTCAGGATGTCGCCAACGTGCTTGCAGATCTCCTCCCTTGGTTAGTTGGAGGCTCTGCTGACCTTTCAGTTTCGGACCTGACAATGCTAAAAAAATACCCTATCATTACTCCCGGGCATTTTAATGGCCGCAACATCAAGTTCGGGGTGCGTGAATTTGCTATGGGCACTATGGCGACAGGGATTGCACAGACAGGGATGCTTACTCCCTTCATCGGTACTTTCTTGACTTTCTCTGATTATATGCGCAATGCCATCCGTCTTTGCTCGCTCATGAAAGAACATGTAATCTATCAGTTTACTCATGACTCGATCTTCCTTGGAGAAGATGGCCCAACGCATCAACCGATTGAACACTACGCGGCTTTGAGAGCAATTCCTAATCTTCATTTTATTCGTCCCGGTGATGACAACGAAGTCAAAATGGCATGGTTGGCAGCTCTGCGTTATGAAGGCCCTACGGCTTTAGCGCTTTCCAGACAAAATTTACCTAATTTGGGCCTTACAAAAGTTCCTTATTCTGAAGGAATGGGCCGCGGAGCCTATATTCTCAAAAAGGAATCTCGCAATCCTGACTTTACCTTAATCGGAACAGGCTCTGAATTGCATTTGGCTGTGGATGTTGCCAATGAGCTGGAAAAGCTTGGTAAATCCGTTAGGGTTATTTCAATGCCTTGTTGGGAGATATTTGAAAATCAGCCTCAAGAATATAGACAAAGCGTGTTTGGTGGAAATCTTGGCAAGCGCGTCAGCATCGAAGCGGGCGTCGACCAGGGATGGCATAAATATATCGGCATGGATGGCATTGCCATCTGTATGGATACCTTTGGAGCTTCAGCACCTGCCGGAGAATTAGCAAAAGAATTCGGCTTTACTGTGGAGTCAATTTTAGAGCGCATACTTTAAATGACTCAACTCCTTCTAGAAGCATTAAAGTGTCAAAATCGCTCTCGTCCCCCTGTCTGGCTAATGCGACAAGCAGGACGCTATATGCCGGAATACCGGGCTTTGCGCAGCAAGTATTCATTTTTGGATATGGTTCATCACCCAGAGCTTGCTGCCAAGGTCACCTGCTTGCCTATAGATCTTTTGGGGGTTGATGCGGCAATTCTTTTTTGCGATATTTTAGTCATAGCAGAAGCCTTTGGCCTTAGCCTGCACTTTGATGACGGGGTGGGACCGATAATCGACAATCCACTTCAAAATGCGGCAGATATCGATGCTTTACCAACTCCATGTGCTGCAGAAGCTTTTCATTATGTGGCTGAAACGATTAAGCTCTTGCGCAAAGATCTAAAAGTTCCACTCATTGGATTTTCCGGGGCTCCCTTTACTCTTGCAAGTTATATGATTGAAGGTCGCTCAAGCCGTGATCTGCGCAAAACTAAGCAGTGGATGTTAAAAGATCCCAATAGCTTTCATCGTTTGCTTAATCGTATCGCCGTTTTAGTCATCGATTATTTAAATGTTCAAATTGAGGCCGGAGCTCAAGTCCTGCAGATTTTTGATTCTTGGGCGCATACATTAAGTTATCACCAATTTACTGAATTTTCATTGCCTTACTTTAAAAAGATTATTCAAGGTTTGCCAAAGAATTTTCCGGT
>JACCVN010000293.1 GCA_013698165.1 Parachlamydiaceae bacterium
GTATACAGGTATGGATAGCCTTAAGGGTTCGCCAATTGATGCTATTAATAAAAACATAGCTGCAGCTGCAAACCTTAATAATTTTCAGGATGATACTGAATCCGACATGAAATCAGCCTTGCAAACAAGTGTTTCAAACACTTCAGGAATGGTCAAAACGGCTGTAAAAACTCTCTCTGATCGCACCGTTACCATAAGAAAAGTTGATAAACAAAGTGAAAGCGGTTTTGTGCGCCAGGAATTTGAAGAAGCTTCTAACGATTTACTTGAAAAGCACCGCGACTTTAATGAAGATGGAACCGTAGCGGGAAAAACCGCATTCTTAGGCAAATTGAAAAATTTGCAGGGCCAAATTACACCTTCCATGTCAGAAGAAGACGTAATAGCTGTCGTTCAAAAATTCTGTGAAAAAAAACCTTCCTCAACTGTAGATGTACTGGATTTTCTACTGAAACTATCTTCCAAAGAGACCGAAAAGGTTATTTTAAATGCTAAACAAACTTGCGAATTTTGCGCCGAAAATCCTGAATTTGCTCCCGGAGACTTAATCAGACTTAGCAAAAACATGACCCCGGGAATGAAGGAGGGTCAGGTTTTACAAGAGATTGAAAGTGTCTATGGAAGATTAGGGACTGACAAGACAGAAAGTGCCGCGTTGATTGCCAAAGCATTTAAGTTTCTCAAAACTACTGGCACGATCCCTGAAGAAACGAAAAGAGGTATCTCGCGTGAGCACGATAAATTCACGGCAGACAATCGCGACCAAATTAGTTACTCTCTGAATGTTGGAAACTATGCTCAAAAAGTTGCTAAAGGTAATGTTGCAATCGCCAAGGAATATTTGACTCTTCATAATCAAATTAAGGGGAATTTACCTGAAGTTCCGGCGCTTTTTACAGAACTCTCTACGAAATATACCTCCTTTGAACAATTGAAAGGTGCCTACAAATTCCTCATCCATTCCATCGGGGAAGAAGTAAGTTTTCAAACTTTAGAATTAGGCAAACGAAAATTGCCGGAAGGCCCCGAACTCCAAAGGCTCATGGAATATGGGTCCGCCTTAAGATCAATTTTCTTTATTTATAAATATACTGAATCTAAGATGCCTTTACTTGCATCACAATTTGAAGCCTTAAAAGGAGGGTAAAATGCCACCGCAGCTTAATGCAGAAAATCTTGCACGACAATTTATGGCATTCTGTTCCGACCGCTATCCTACTGAAGGCAAGCTTATGGAAATTGCTGCAAAATTAGGAATCGACAGGTCGCTCGAAATGATGATAATTGTATTCTCTCTTGTCTTTAGGGACGGGATCCGAGAAGTGTCTCTTAGTAAAGTCTTTGGAACAGTAGAAAACCGCAATGACAAATTAGCGATCCTCATCAACTTTCTCGATAGTCTTGAAACACAGCTGCAAGAAAAAGAAGAAAGGGCTCAATCTCGACGTTAAAAATTCTTGGAGGACTTTATGGTCAGCAACGCCTTAGGGATTGTTTTGGAAGAACTTAGCAAAACAAGTGTGATTCCTATTCCAGGACTAATGCCTGACAGAAATAACACCTGCTTGATAAATCTTGGAGATGGCCTTAAACTGCAAATCGAGTTAGATAAAAGTGAACGGCATTTACTGATAGGTTCAGTTCTTGGCATCCCCGCCAGAGGTCGCTATCGAGCAGATCTTTTCAAAGAAGCACTACGAGCCAATGGTGCTCCCCTTCCACGCTATGGCATTTTTGCTTTCAGCAAGAAAACTGATAATCTCGTTCTTTTTGACCTGCTAGACCTACAAGATTTAACCGGAGACAAAGTCGGCGAATTCATACTCCCCTTTCTTGAAAAAGTTAAAGCTTGGTCAAAAGCTATCCGTGAAAACGAAATGCCTCCAACTCTAGCTATGCCTCAAAGGAAACTCGACAGCATCTTCAATCTTTTGAAGTAATCCCCCTCTCGCATATAGCCTGCTGCGCCCTCGCAGCAGGAGTTTAACTCTACAAAGGTTATTGCATTCCAAAGAGTACCAAATCGGGTCGGGCGGCAGCATATCAAGATGTTTGTGATTTTATCTCAATATTACCTGCACAAAAACAATAC
>JACCVN010000296.1 GCA_013698165.1 Parachlamydiaceae bacterium
GAACACGCTTATTTTCAAATCTAAACTCTTAAATCACAAATATTTATCTCTTAACTTAATGACATTGGGCTACTAGCCCATACCCCCATACGGAGGCGTTTGTTGCTCGTAACACAATTCTTAAAAACCGTATACTATCATATGACTTGAAAATTTAAAAAAGCTTAGATTCATGTGAATTTAAATCTAAAAAAAGCTACAAAAACAACACCCTAGCTACATGCTGCCGCCGCATTCGCAGCTAGAGTGGACGCTAGTACACTGTAAGGTAAATACGGGGTCATAAAACATTTTTTTTTCGAATCTTAACGTTTCTCTTTTCGCGCCTACACATCAATGTATGTCACGAAATGAGAAACCTTAATCTCCGAATTAAAAAAATGTTTTATAACCCCTTATTTACCTTACAGTGTACTAGGGATTTCCACTAATGGTTGATGGACAATATTAGTAATTTCATTAGCTTTCGCAATTTCTTCTTCTGTAAACAGTTTTTTGGTGGCCACTAGTAAGTCATCTGTCACTTCCTTCTTAATACAAAATAATGTAAATTGTTGTAAGAATTGTTCCTTATAATAATTTACAATTTCGTTATGGCTTTCTGAACCGTCGAAATATTTTACTTCGATCAATTTTAACAACAGTTCAATATTATTTTCCAAGATGTCTGGCATCGGGATAAGTGGAATAATTACATTTATATGCATACTGATAATTTTGTGTAGTCTCATTCTCAACAGGATTGATACCTTTTTTGGTAAGCATAGAAGCTGCGGAAAAAGCCCAAACAAGTATTCTGAGTAATAATTCGCGAGCTGAGGAAGTCCATTTCCAAGTTGATTTTCAAATTGTTCTATAAATTTTCTCATTAGGGATTCATGCTCGGATGGATTTGTCTCAAAAAAACCTTCATTAAGAAGGGCCAGTGAAATGTGAATGTTATCTTTCAGAAACTCAGGTTTAATGATGATAATTTGGAAAAAACTTTGGCGTATGTGCTCGAAAATTTCTGATATGTACTTTTGATTATTATCTAAAGTTGCTTTCAAATTTATAATGCAAGATATGCCATTTTGAAGTGAAAACATAAAGTTAATCCGCTGCAGCTGAGCTTTGAAATAATGCATAAATTCAGGATGATCTTTTTTAATCACCCCCTTCTCTAATGCTTGGGAAAAAAAGAGAAAGGCACACTGTGAGGACTGTGGACACTTTTCAATGTTAACTTTTTGATAATTGTGCAGCTTATTATAGAAATGAAAACAAACTTTGGTTGATTTATCTGCCCATTCTGGGATACCCTTGTTCATTTCATACAAGTCATGCAACAATTTTACAATTCTTGAAATTTCAAGAGGATAAAGTTGATTATTGTTCAAAATCTCCATAAGAAGATCCGTAAACTCTTCTAAATAGATCTTCCAAAGAAATTGAGGTACATTCTCGATAATTACTAGAGCTTTCTCTGATGAAGCATAGAGTTTATGTGCAATTAATCTATTGATGACAACAGAGAAAGCTCCCATTGCTTTAGGATAGTCGATCACTAAAGAGTCTCTTTGGAATAAATTAGATGTGTCATCAGAAATATGAGTTCTATCTAAAATCAAAGTTTCTGAGGTTACTAAATGAAAAATCAGTGACAATTCAGGGAGGGATTTATGATATTCCCACTCTTGCATGCTTTCCAGAAGCATTATAAAATAATGTTGATAGAATACTCTTGTTAAAGGGAAATGTCTCACATGGCTTTTTTCATCTTTGGGAAGAAAAATTTCAAAATAATCTAATAGGTCCTTTCCACTAGCATTCAGAATTTTCTTTTTAGATACCATCTTGACGGCTTGATCATTTCTTAATTCAGTTGTCGTTTCTTCAATTTCATAATTTTTTGCATTCATGGAAATGACGTACTCGTAGTTCCGGACCGGGCAGCAAAACATAAAGCGCTCTGCAAAGTGAAGAATTTCATGGACCTCACTTTGATTGTAGTGATTTACTAAGATCGAGCAATCATCATTTTTATTGTTAGCATCCTTTTTTTGATATTGCATGGTCAGAGCTGTCAATGAACAAGAGACCTGAAAGAGGAGTACAGATCTTATGAGGCTGTCTTCCAGGTCGTGGGTTAGACATTTTTCAATGTATTGTTTTAAGAACTTGTTATGTTTAATTGAGCCTGTATGGTTGAGGGAGCTAGAAAATTTTGCAAAGTACACAAGAAAAGCTAAATAGTCGTTGAACCTTACCGTCATCTCAATGAGAGTCTGAACGATGAGAGGAGTAATTTTCTTCAACCACTCTGCATCATCATGATAAGTTTCTATCACCACTAAAATACGATCCAAGGCAAGCTCTACACTATTTAAATCCCGATAGAGAGCATTTTCAAGTATCTTTATAGAGATGCTCTTATCCCATTCAGGAAAAGACCCAATAGTCGTAAATTCAATTAGCTGTTCAGAGAATATATTCAACACATTTACTTCATACGAATCATTCTGAGAATCTTTCAACTGAATATGCCAATTTTTAATTGCTTCCTGGCTTAGTGAAATCCACATTTCAGGTTTATCAATATCTGAACGTAAGGAGACTAAAAATTCTATTTGATCCTTGAGTTTTGTTATTCCTAGAGAAATAAGATCGATTTTTTGACTTTCAATAAGTGTTCTAATCAAATGATATTGAATTGTATACATTCCTTTCGCATTGAAAAAAGTTAAACCTATGATGACGAGAGCATGAGTAGAAGAATCTTTTGCATTTAAGCCTTTCAAAGGAGTCTCCACAAACGCGCAACAATTTTTGAGTTGTTCAAGTAAGAAATCTAGTTCGAGATGTTTATAATGAACGATTAATGCCGCGAACAAGGATAGTGCATCAACTTCTTGCTTGCATATGAAAATTGTCCTAATCACTTCTTTTAAATGCTCGTTTAAGGAGTCATTGACTGTACAACTTTTTTGCATAAGAGCCCAATTGTCTAGTAACAGCTGGGCAGATACTGCTGGATGCTTATGCAGAAGAGCCTTTGATACTTTGAGATAAAGCTCTGCAAGAATTGAAGGTTCGTTATTAAGGGATTTGAGAGCCTTCAGAATTATCAGACAAAGTAGCGGCTCGTTTTGATTAAGGAGAGCTTCACACCAAGTGACAAGGGGTAGACATTCATGACTTTTAAATGATGGTGAAATTGCGTGTTCGATCCATTTCATTGCTTCTTGAGGGAAGTTGTGGGCTAATAAAGCTTTAGCTAGACTACTACAAATATCGTTAATTTCTGTTATCGAATTGTGAAAGCAACCATTTAAAAGTTTGTGAATTATTTGTAGTTTAGCGGGTTCATATTCATTCTTCTTAAGATATTCTGTAGCCATCCAAAGAACTTGTGGTAAAAAAATCTGGGGGATTTTTATAGAGATTTGATGGTGATGCAAGGCATTTAGATATTCACAAAATATTTCCAGATAAGCTGTCGTCTGCAATATCTGCGTTATTTTTGAATGGGAAGAGATGATCAATTGCTTTAAATCATAGGGAATTGATTGCTTTTTGAGCACGATAAGTTTGAGAGATTTCAGTAGATGCTTAGAAATTTCCACAATATCCACTTCAGCCGAGAAATCGGATCCAATCTTTTGAAGAACCCTCTTCAATAAATAAAGCCTCTCATCAACGAATGCATCATTATTGTTTTTCTCAGCCGCAGACAGCCATTTTAAAGCATGCTTGAATTTGGACTCCTGCAAGCATTCCAAATCGACATCTTTAAGCAAGCGGTAGCATTGCTTTAATATTACTTCATCCACTTCCTTTTTAAAATCGACTGTAAAAAGCTTTTCAAGGAGTACATCAAACATTTTTTTCACATATTCA
>JACCVN010000342.1 GCA_013698165.1 Parachlamydiaceae bacterium
AGCAAGTCAAAAGCATTGATATAAATAAGTTATTTGACTACTTTGAGACTAACGTAGAGGAAAGATTTATGCCTAACATCATTTTTTATCTCATGCTTCTTCTGGCAGCCCTGCCCTTGCATGGGGACGATCTAGCGCTCTCTCGAGATGACGAAAAGGGGGTTAGGGCCTTGCTTGAGGCTCATTATAATGCCTGGAATAAGCATGATACGGAAACAATGGCTGACCTTTATACACCAGATGGAGATTTGCGCACGACGGAGAATAAAATAGGGAAAAATCCCAAGGAAATTAAAGCTATTCTTAGCGATCAACATTCCCATCTAATGAAAGACGCTCATATCGAAGGTGTGATAAAATCCATTCAGTTGATCAAACCCGACGTTGTTTTTGTAGATGCGGAGTCAACCATTACTGGAATGAAAGCGCTTGATAAACACAATAATTCGCGCCTTCATCATCATGTTGTTTTTGTCCTGGTGAAACGAGAAGGTCAATGGAAAATTCTAATCGGACGACCTTTTTAAAATGGAGATGCCTGTGTTTAAAGCGATACCAACTCTCATATACACCTTAACTTTGCTTCTTTTTGCCTCTTGCGGGCGTAACACAAATGATGTGGCTGACTCAATGGATGGACATAACTCAAACGACACAACAGGAATTGAGAATTTAGGAGAAAGCTTTGTGGCTGCATGGAATCAGCATAACGCCAAAGCTATTGCGGACCTATGGACTGTTGATGGCGATTTTCTCTCCCCGTGGGCATCGACAGATTTGATCAAAGGCCGTGAAGCAATCGAGAAATATTTTTCTGAAGAATATAAAACTATGTTGAAAGATGCATCTATTGAGTTGGCCATCAACAATGTTCACTTTATTGATCCTGATACAGCCTTTACTGAAGCAAATTTCACCATTTCAGGCATAAATATAGCAGGAGTGCAGGCCGTACCCTTTAACGACCAAGCGATCTTTGTAATGGTCCAACAAGATGGAAAGTGGAAAATCAAGATCGCTCGCCCCTATTAAACTCTAAAAAGTCATTGATGCCCTTCTTCGCTTCTTCAGAAAGTCTGGAACGGTGATGCGCTTCCATAGCAATTTTCAAGTCATCCTCTAGAGAAATTATCTCTAGGTTTGACAACAAATGTTTGGTTTCTTTAACTGCTTTTGGAGCCCCTTTTAATACTGCCGTAGCCATTTCAAGGGTTTTTTGAGACAGCTCATCGGCTTTAACGGTGCGGTTGATCAGTCCGAGCTCCAAAGCACGTTTGGCATCAACTAGTTCTCCTAACAGCAGTAACTCGCGAACATGTCGCATTAAGATCTGACGACGCAGAAGTGTTGACACCTGAGCTGCCACAAGTCCACGATGGACTTCAGGATAACCAAAATGAGAGTCGCTACTTGCTATAGCAAGATCACATGCTGTCACAATTCCGGCACCCCCTGCGAGCGCACTGCCCTGTACAGAAGCAATACTAATGAGGGGAGAATCATAGATAGTTTTAAAGAGCTTTGCTAGCAGAGTACCACTTTTGTCAACAAGCTTAGGATCTGCAGCTTCGGTGAGATCTAAACCTGCACAAAAATGAGGTCCGGCAGCTTTTATAATCATGACGCGCTGATCTGTTAACTGTTCCGATTCAGAGTAGATGCGGCAAAATTCTTCCATGAGCTCGATATTGAGTGCATTGCGTTTCTCCTGTCGGTTGAAGGTCAGCACTGTGATTGAAGGTAGCTCGCGATCAACAAGAATTAATGATGCGCTCATGGGTTTTCCTCCTTGTTTTTTAATTGCATCTTAATAATTTGGGATTCTCCGATTGGCAGAGGCATTTGCAAAAGCTTTTGCCCTAGTGCTTTGCCTTGTGCATCTAAGGAAAGTGAGCGACTGCCTCCCTCTCCAAGGGCTCCATAAAGGATAAAATTGAACGCGCGTAAATTTGGTATTTCATAACGTACAACAGACTTCAAAGGCATATAAGAAAAAAATTCTTGCACACAATTTGTAGTTAAAATCATTTTTAAAAGCTGGTAACCATGTTCGGTATGAGCAATAACGCCAATGTTGGAATTGGCACCTTTATCACCGCTGCGTGCACTGGCGATATCTTGAAGTTTTACAATCATGATCCATTCCTCAAATACATTTTATTGTCATCTCTTTCACTCGACTTAGGATTTTTAAGGGCGCGCTACACGCAAGATTGATCCATAGTAGTTTATAATTTCTACACCCAACTCAAATGAGTTTGGGGTAGGAGTTATAAATCACTTTGGAACAAAATCTTGCGTCTAGCACGCCCTTAAAAATCCTAAAGTCGAGTCTCGGTCGAAAGCAGTAAAGTTTCTGGTTTGACCTGACTGCATTCCACTAAACAGGGCCAAAAGCCAAAAACTTGTCTAAGGTGCGGTCTTCCGAAAGTATATCCCGATGTGCCTGGAGCTCCGCTTGTAACCATTGGAGCGATCTCTTTAGCAAAAGCTTCTAATGGTTCTTTCTCCTGATCAGCAGCAGCGACGTGCAACACACATTCAATGGCAGAAGGGTTTCCTGCTACTCCTAAGCACTCAATAAGCGTTCTTTCAGGAACAATCCCCTTTTGGGATAACCGTTGAAAAATAATCTCTCCCGAAAGTTGCGCTTTCTTTTCTGCATCGCGCCCGAAAATCGTTAATATGGCATTAACCTTCCATCCATCGTGATATGTGGCGTTGACTTTATAAATCGGAGGGGGTGCACTGCCACTAGCACCGGAAATGCGGACACGGTCTTTGCCATCCATTTCTAGCTTGAGAGTTAGAAATGAAACTTTTACATCAGGACTAAGGTAGTCAGCAGGGTCGCCAATCTCATATAATAACTGCTCTTTGACAGTTTCACAATCAACTTTACCGCCAGTTCCTGCAGGTTTTGTTATCACAAAAGAACCATTCGATTCCATTTCGATAAAGGGGAATCCAATGTTTGCATGATCTGTAAGCGATAGCCAATTTGTAGAAATGCCTCCAGTGACTTGAGTTCCACATTCGATAAGATGGCCCGCAACTGTTGCCTGTGCAATTTTTTGATAGCCTGTCAAGTTCCAGCCAAAGTAGGCGATGCAAGGGGCTACTGTCAAGCTAGGATCAGCAACTCTGCCTGTTATAACGATGTCTGCATCTTGTTTGAGCAAATCTACAATTGGCTCCGCTCCAAGATACGCATTTGCTGTTACAAGTCTTTCTTTAATACTGGAAAGGGATTCTCCAGTATCGAGATGGTTAAAATTTGGATCGTCAGGGTTTTGTTTTAAAACCCCAAGGATATCATCTCCGTAAACAACACCCACTTTAAGATGGTTCAAACCGGCAGCTATTAGCTCTCGTTGGCATTCTTTCGCGCAACCGATAGGATTTAGTCCTCCGGCATTGGTGATAATTTTAACTTTTGATCCCATTTTCCAAAAAGGAATAAGCGATTTTAAAGTTTCAACAAAGTCTTTGGCATACCCTCCAGATGGATCCTTCTCACACTGTATAGCCATAATGGATAAAGAGACTTCTGAAAGGTAGTCTAAGGTAATATAATCAAGATTGGGCTGTTGCGACAGCAGATTTTTTGCAGCATCTTGGGAGTCGCCCCAGAATGCTTGTGCATTTGCTATTCGGAGTATTGGCATAGACTATAATTTCCCCGTTTAACGATTACTGATAATTCGTGGACGTATCCGCTCGAATAACTAATTATTTTCAAAACTCCTGTCCTTTTGCGTCAAAACCTTTCATACTTGAAATACGCCCGTGTGGAAGCTCTTGGCTGCAATAGGAACCCTTTCAACCAGTTCTAAAAATTTAATAAGTGTTTTACGAGTTTCATGAGGGGCGATAATTGCATCTACCCATCCTCTGGCAGCCCCATAGCGAATATCCATCTGTTCTTCATAGCGGATTTTGACTTTGATTCTCATTTCTTCCGCCTCTTCCTTATCTAGCACTTTACCTTGTCGCTCGGCTGACTTCTCTTGAATTGTATAGAGGGTGTCGGAAGCCTGATCGGCACCCATCACTGCATATTTAGCGTTCGGCCATGCGACAATAAACCGTGGATCATAGGCCTTGCCGCACATCACATAGTGGCCAGCCCCAAAAGAATTGCCAATAAGCACTGTGATCTTTGGAACAAGTGAATTGCTCATCGCGCTAATCATTTTAGCGCCGCTGCGAATAATTCCAGCCTGTTCTGCTTCTTTACCTACCATAAACCCGGACACATCATGCAGAAAAATTATCGGCACTTTAATTTGGTTGCAATCCATGATAAAACGAGCAGCCTTGTCAGCACTCTCAGGATATAGAACTCCACCGATTTCGATTTCTCCACGCCCTGTAGAGGAATGAGTGCGCTGGTTGGCAATAATGCCGACAGGTTTACCACTTATTTGTGCATAGGCTGTAATAATTGTTTTGCCATAATCCGACTTATACTCCTGCATGCTATCAGCATCCAGAATACAATCTAGCAAGGCATGTGCATCGTAAGCTTTCTTATTGTCTCCGCTCACGATATCATAAAGTTTTTTCGGGTCTGTTCGGGAAGTAAATTTCCCCTTTTTTAATGCCGCCTGTTCATCTGGCAGCATATCAATTAACGCCCTCAAGCGCTTTATGCAAGAAGGGTCATCCTTTTCTAAAAAATCGACGGTGCCGCTAATTTCTGCATGCATACGCCCGCCGCCAAGCTCTTCTGTCTCGACAACCTGTCCAATGGCAGCCTTAACAAGCGCAGGGCCGGCAATGTACAGCCCACTGCCTTCAGTCATCAGAAGTTTGTCACAAAGCACCGGAAGATAGCCTCCACCGGCAATGCAATTGCCCATAATGGCAGCAATCTGTGGTATGCCTTCAGCTGAAAATATGGCGTTGTTACGGAATATGCGCCCGAAATCATCTTCGTCAGGAAAAACATCTTCTTGCATTGGAAGAAAAACTCCGGAAGAATCGACTAAAAAAATGACGGGTAAGCGGTTCTCAAAAGCTATGCGCTGAGCTCGCAGGACTTTTTTTACAGATTGCGGAAACATCGCCCCAGCTTTCACTGTGGCGTCATTGGCCACAATCATGCATTTCCGGCCTTTGACGATGCCTATGCCTGTGACGACGCCTGCGGCTGGGAGTTCGCCCCATTCGCTGTACATTTTATAACCAGCCCAAAGGCCTAATTCTAAAAGATCGGTTGACGGATCTAAAAGCAGATCTAAACGCTCTCTTACGGTCAATCGGTTCAAACGCTTTTGTCGCTCTTTTCCTGAACTGCCTCCGCCTTCTTTTAGTTTTGTTTCTTGATGATGGAATTCATCTGTGAGTTGTTTCAGGGAAAAAGATCGAGCTTTATTTTTTTCAATTGAGGATGTCGTCATGGGAATCTAATACCAGTCAAGCGGTCAGAAAGTTTCTCAATTTCATTATCGTCATTGTTGTTTAAACCCTCTAAACTATTATTTATGAGCTCGGAGGCTAATTTACAATAGGCCTTTCCGGTAAATATCTCAGTTTCTAATGCAACGCTAGCCCCTGAAGAATTTTGTATCGCGAAATCCAAACGGCTTAACACTGCCATCGCCGTATAAATTGCCATGGCGCAACTTGCAAGCCTGTCTAGATGCTGTTGCCGTTCTATAATGCCTTCCCGATATGCTATTAGCAGTTTAGAAACCGCAAGGCCAAAACGCCGAATTTCTTTGCCCAATTGACGTGCTTCTGATTGTAAGGTTTCGGACTTCACAGGAATAGTGGGAGCTGAAAGGCGTTGAATCCATTTGCCGGTAAAATTTGTCAATTGTCCAAATTCACTAAACGGGGTTTTAAGAGCTGCACCAGCTGCCTTAAGCTCAAGCCCGACATCCCGAAGTCCAACAGCGCCAATAAAGACACGCATAACTTCATTTGACCCTTCTCCGATCATATTTAAACGTGCATCGCGCATCATGCGTTCAAAGGGCTCGCTCGTGAAAAATGAGCGTCCGCCATAAATTTGCATGGTGTCGTAAAGGATGTCCCAAAGCTTATCGCTTGCAAAAACCTTTAAGATGGCAGATTCCAGCATTATATCTCCACAATGACTGTCAATGAGGCTAGCGGTAAGATATGTGGCAGCTTCCATCGCATAAATAACAGCGCCCATTGTGCCGATCTTTTTTTTGACTAATCCAAAAGATCCAAGAGGGCGTTTAAACTGATACCGATTAATGACCTGTTGTAATGCTCTCTCGTATAAATATTTTGCTGCTCCGGTACATGCAGCGCCGAAAGTTGTTCTACCATAATCTAAAACAGTCAGGCAAACTTTTAGTCCTCCGCCAAGGGGGCCAAGAACATTTTCAGCAGGTACTTCTAAATCATGAAATTCCAAATTTGCTGTCTTGCTGCCGCGCATTCCTACTTTTTCTAAAGCAGAGGCTGTGACTTGAAAACCTGGCATATCAGGTGTCACAAGAAATGCAGTAATTTTATCTTCTTTGCCTTCAGGTGTTTGAACTTCAGTTCGCGCCATCACTGTTAGGACGCTGGCAATAGCGCCATTAGTGGTCCATTGCTTGCGACCATTGATACGCCAAACATGTTTATCCTTATCAAACACTGCGCGCGTTTCAATTCCGTTAGCATCTGAACCGGCATTAGGTTCAGTCAGTGAAAAGGCGGCCAAACATTCTCCCCTTGCCAATGGCGGCAGCCAATGCTGCTTTTGCTCTTCGGTGCCAAATAACAATAACGCTTTTAATCCGATACTTTGATGAGCATTAACAAAGAGAGCGGTTGAACCGCAATAACGGGAAATGATTTCAACGGTTCTGCAATAGGCATATTGAGACATTCCAAGGCCGCCATATTTCTGAGGAATTGTCATTCCCAAAACACCTAGCTGTCCTAAACCTGTAACTACTTCATCAGGGATTGATGCTTCTCGATCGATTTTATCTCCATCGATATGATTCTTTGCGTATTCTTCAACTCGCAAAATGAAGGCATCAACCTTTTCCTTTTCTTCGAATGAGGGATTAGGAAAAGGAAATACTGTTTTAGGGTCTACAATTCCAAAATAAATAAGTCTGGCAAAGCTAGCTGTTCTATTTTCGGAAAATAATAACTCTTCAGCAAGCTTACGCTGTTCGTCGTCCATGAGTTCCTCTGGCAATGAGGGCAAATTTACCCCGGGCAAGAAATAAAATGTGGCCTTCTGTGCTCGTAGATAGTTTCAAAAGCGGCCAACACAGGCGACGCATTTTGTGAGATGCTCCAAGGCACATTTACTTTCAAAAGGCGGTTTATTTGTCCGCGGGATATATGAAGTTCAAAATATCAAAGAGTTTCTTAATCTGCTAGGACATAATGGATTGAATTGGACTAAAGTCCACTAGTACACTGTCTTGTAAGTTCGTACCAAATAAAACCTACGCTAAAGCCCCGCGGTTGTGAGATCGTAAGTGTCTTAATATTAGTCAATATTAAGCCACTTACGATCTCGCAACCCCGGGAACTTTAGCGCAGGTTTTATATGGACGAATTTACAAGACAGTGTACTAGTCCAATTTTCGCAATCGATTGAAATAATCAATTCGTTTTCGCATTTCTCTTTCGAAACCGCGTTCCACCGGACGATAGAAATTGGGTCGATCTATTCCATCAGGAAAATAATTTTGCCCAGAAAAACCATTAGGCTCATCGTGGTCATAGCGGTAACCTTTTCCATAGCCCAGTTCTTTCATTACTTTCGTCGGGGCATTCATGATAATAGCCGGAGGATTAAGGTGAGTTGTGCTTGCAGCAAGTTTACGTACTTCATTATAAGCAACATAGGTCGCATTACTCTTCGGCGCTAAAGCTAAATGGATAACAAGCTGCGCTAATGCTAGCTCTCCTTCTGGAGACCCAAGCATTTCGTAAGCATCCCGGGCTGCAATGGCGAGAGGTAGAGCTTGGGGGTCAGCCTGTCCGACATCTTCTGATGCCACTCGTATCAGTCGCCTAGCCAGATATAGCGGATCTTCGCCCCCTTCCAGCATTCGCGAAAACCAATATAGAGAGGCGTCTGGATCGGAGCCGCGGATCGATTTGTGCAGCGCAGAAATCAAATTGTGATGCTGCTCCCCATCCCTGTCATAAAGAGCTGCCCGTTTTTGCAAGAGGCCTTGCATTGTTTCCAGGTTGATGGGTCCACTATCTTTAAGCTGCGTAAGATTTTCTATAAGGTTATAGAGATAGCGACCGTCACCTTGTGCGAGATCAATTAAATGGTTGCGAGCATCCTGATCAAGCGACAGCGGACCAATTTTTGTTTCATAGCGGTCAATTAGCTTATTGAGAGCATCATCATCTAGAGCTTTAAGTTGTAGGACACGCATTCTGGAGAGTAGCGCATTGTTCAGATAGAATGAGGGGTTTTCAACAGTAGCGCCAATAAGAACCATTTTTCCATTTTCAAGGAATGGGAGGAACGCATCTTGCTGAGCTTTATTAAAACGGTGGATCTCATCTACAAACAGCAAGACTCTTTTGCCAAGCAGCGGCTTATCTTCGATATCTTTAACAATTTGTTTAATATCTGCAATCCCGCTGAAGATAGCGCTCATTGTATGAAAGGGCATCTTAAATGCTTTGGCATAAATTCGCGCAATAGACGTTTTTCCTGTTCCCGGAGGACCCCAAAGAATAATTGAAAGTGGTTGGCCGTTTTTAATGCTGCGCGGGATGAGACCCTCTTCATCAAGAAGGTGGCCTTGACCCACAATTTCATCAAAAGTTTCTGCGCGCAGCCTTTCGGCCAAAGGAATTAACATCTTATTAACATTGTTGATTTGTTAAAAATTTAAAGAAATACTGCTTAAATCCACCGCCTAGAGACCCGTTTGTGGCTTTTTTACTTTTCTGTTTCTTGCTAATCAGGCATTACCACCACGAAGCGCTTGGCAAATTAGAGCTCCTCTTATGTTTAGGATTCAACCATGATCGAAGACTAAGTTATTGTATATTAGGACTAAATACTTACGAAATTATTTATAACCGATAATAGGACTTTGAAGGAAGCTTTGAGATCCATATCAAACCTTTAAGGAATGGATAGACATCCCAAGAACCGATTTTTGCTGTAGTAGCTTTAATGTAGACGGCAAGAGTTTTTCTTAGCCTACTCCAAATTCGGTATCGGAATGCCAATCGACGTTTTTGCAATCAAGCATAAAATCTTTAAAGTAAACAACGTTGTGCTAAGGGGAGGCAGATCAAGAGCCCCAGATCGCCCCTTGGGGCTACATCGGGGAAATAGACTATCGTACATGAATATCTACGACAAATTATTTAATTATTCAGTTCGCGGATTCTTCAGAAATATTGCTGATAGGAACCAGATTTCCAACTTTTTCCCATGAAGGATCGGGATCTAATACAATCATAACATGAGAATCTTCAGTTTTCTTATTATGAACAACTTGATACGTATACAATTCAGCATTTATTTGCCCTGGAGTCAGTCTGTACATGGATCCTGTCATGGCATCAATAGCAAAACCGATAATACCGCCAAAAGCAATATTTCCGAAAACCCAACCACTCAATCTTTTTGAAAATACAGCTTCAAAGGGTTGGAAGCCTTCGAGTTCAATTCTAACGACATGATTGTTCTTGCGTTTCATGTCAACAATAAGTGGAGTAACGCCCATGTAATGTTGATCTACCCAAACATAGGCATCTGTAGGATTGCTTGAGATAGCAATTGATTGTCTTGGACCGTTAACCATAGTGCTGCAGCTTGCTGTAGATAGCAACAATAGGCATCCTAATACATGTTTCAGAAGTTTATTTTTCATATTATCTTTTGGTAGATGGTGTATTTTTTATGTTTAAAAATGCTATGTGGGCTGTATTTCTGCAGCCCACATTTTTTAATACTCAGTAGGAGATATTCTTAGATGAAACGTTTTACTGAAACAACAACTGAGTGATCATAAACATCATGTTTTGTACCAAAAATACGGTACTCAAGACCTAAATGCAGATCGTTACTTATCTTACGGCTAAAGCCTACAATACCTTGCATAACAAAGTCATTATCATGAATGCGTACAGAGCAACCATGTGAATGAATGTTTGTCGTTGTATGAGCATAACCAATACCTAAACCAACGTAAGGAGTGACATGAAAAATCTTTGGAAGATCATAAAGACCGTTTGCCATGTATGAATAAGTGTTCAAATTTACGCCATGCATACTGTGGTATCTGTATCCAAGTTCGCCTTCAACACGGAAATTATTTTCAAACTTAAAGCCACCAAAGAGACCTCCTGTGAAACCTGCTTTGCCATGGTGGTTTATAAAGTTAATTCCTGCGAGACCGCCAACATAAAAACCTTTGTCAGTGCATGGACGCTCAACATAGTTATATACTACTGCATCAATGCTGTTGTCTTCTTGAAGGTAGCATTCTTTAACGTAGCATTTTTGAACTTGTTCAGAGGAATCATTTCCTTGTAGACCCGAACCGAAAAGAGTTGAAGTCAATGTAATTGCTGCGATAATAAATTTTTTCATATATTTCCTTTTTTTGAGAACATTTCTAACAACGCAAAAAAGGACTATAACCTATGCCAAAATGGCTTTCAAGCAAAACAATAATTTTAATTCAAAATGCTGACATGCGCATGTGGAAAGCGGGGCTGTCTACAATATAACCAGCGCCGACATTTTTAATGTGCATACATTAATCTTGCAAAGTCATTTGGTCTCTATTATGGAAGAAGATATTATGATTCGGAAATTGGAAAGTGGACCACTCCGGACCCTTTAGGGTTCAAAGATGGGCGCAATACCTATTGTTTTGTAAGAAATCGTCCGATGGTTTATATCGACTCAGAAGGCAAATTCTTTGCTGAAATTTATCAAGACTTCGGTAGAAGATATGAGTATATGGCCCACATTTATTCAAGATATAAATACCGTGAACATGGTCAAAGTATATTTTCGAGCAATCAACCGACGAATGTATCCGCTGAATATTCAATAGGGAATCCTCATCAAGATAAATTTAAGATTACTTTTATAAATGGAATTTTGAATGATAAAGTCGGTGCGGGAGCGAGTGCTAAACTCGTTTCAGATATTGCTGGTGGACGTGAAGTCATATACATCCATAATGCAAGTTTTGGTGAGCTAGATTTAGTGGAATGTTGTTTAAATCTATGCGGAATACAAACTCCTCCATCTATACAACTGGCAAATACATGGACAAGGATATTACAAGATCCTGAAATGCGCATTTTGCATCCTGCACATAGTCAAGGAATGCTACATACTAAACTCGCTCTTCGACAAATGGATTCTGAAATGAAAAAAAGAATTACGGTGATAGGAATCGCTCCAGCAGGTATTCTAAACGAAGACGAGTGTGGTAGTGCAATACATTACGTTAGTGAAACTGATTTTGTCCCTTGGTTTGATCAATATTGGAGTTCTAATGAAAATTTTGCCCCCATCATAACTCTAACACCAAAACCAGGCGCTGGCTGTGTGGATCACTGTTTTGCTAGTCCAACATACACTGAACCCTTGGAGACTGAAATTAACAAATTTATTACTGCTAATGGATGTTCACGATGATTATTAACATTTTAAGAGTTTTTTATATATGTGTGGCAATATTATTTTTTGGTTGTGAACATGAAAAACCCTCTGTCAAGGCTACTTTGGCTAGAAGTCTTATAAGAAATGTAGCCAAAAATTTAGAACAACGTTACCAATTACGATTTATAGGATTTTCTGAATCAGCAGATAAAGCGTATTATAATAAAATAGGGTTGCGGTTCAGTACTTATCGAATTTTAAGAAAGGAAGAGGGGAGGGAAATATTAATTGAAAGCGCCGAACACCTAATGAATGAAATTAATTCAAATACGGATTTGCAGCCTTACTTAAACCCTTATCCATTTACCGCAGCTAATGTTGAAGTAGTCATATTTGTTCATAAACAAGATGAGAGCAGTGTTTATTATCCAAATATAGCTGTTTTCGCAGCTTGGTCTGAAAGGGTCGAATACAAAACAAAAATTGAAGAGGTGAAATATGGGTATTATACTGAAGAGGAAGAAAGCTATGAAGAAGCATTGAAAATCGTTAGGTCACAGAATTAGGACCATATGCAGCCTAGCAGGTGTTCGGCGACTATTGATTTTTTTCATGAGCATAACCCCCCTGGCAATTTTTTGCTGTGAGTCTGGCATTGGAAAGGTAACCTGAACTTGTAAAGCACTTAAGGATAGCCCATGAAATTGCAGGGCACGGGTATCGATGGATCAATTACAGTCAAGTTAGTCACAAAATAGAAAAAGAGCATATTGAAAAGGCAATCTCTGTGATCAGTCAGCTTACCGGAAAACCAGTAAAAAGTTGGTATACCAGCTGCAAAAGTTTACACACCAGACAATTAATAGTCGGAACAGGTCTACAGTACGACTTCGATAGTTATACCGATGATTTACCTTTTTGGGTACCGGTTTAAATCTATGCGGAATACAAACTTCTCCACTATTCTATTGGCAAAAACATGGACAAATATATTACAAGATTCTGAAATGCGCATTTTGCATCCTGCACATAGTTAGGGGATGTTTCATACTAATTTCGCTCTTAGATAAATGTCTCCTGAAATGAGAAAATGAAATACGGTGATAGGATCGCTCCAGCAGGTATTCTGAACTAGGATGACGGTAGTGCAATACATTATGTTAGCGAAACTGATTTTGTCCCTTGGTTTGATCAATATTGAAGTTCTAATGAAAATTTTGCCCATCATAACTCTAACACTTAAACCAGGTGCTGGCCGTGTGGATCATTGTTTTGCTAGTTCAACTTACACTGAACCCTTAAAAACGAATATTGATAAATTTATTGCAACATACGGTGAATCTCAATGACTACTTATCTTCTACAATTGTTTTTGTTAGCTGCTTTCTTGGTAGCAGGCTGTGGACATATCTCAGATGAAATTAAATTGGCACGAAGTATTATGATAAATGTAGCCAAAACTTTAGAGCAGAGATATCAGATCAAGATAATCGGTTTTTCTGAGGCTGGGGATAAGGATTACTATAATAAAATTGGTTTAGAATTTAATGTTTACAGGGTTTTAAGTAAAGACGAAGGGAGAGAAATTTTAATTGGATGTACTGAGGAGCTATTAAAAAGCATAAATTCAAATTCTGAATTGCAACGCTATTTGCAACCTTATCCATTTATTGTAGAAAATGTCGATATTGCTCTTTATGTCTATCAACTTGATGGAAGTGATACCTATTACCCAGATATTTCTGTTATTACAAATTGGGGCGGTAAGATCGAATTCAAAACAGAATCAAAAGAATTGAAACATAAGTTTGGATACACCACTAGAGAAAAAGAAAGCTATGAAGAAGCATTGAAAATCGTTAGAACACAGAATTAGGACCATGCTCAAAATTTTCTTTTCTAAAGATAGAAGATAAAAACTGTAATAGCAATCGAGTTGTTTCTTCTGATACTCCTATTTTTTTCAAATTCTAATACTCTAAACCCGTTGTAGATTTCATTTAAAGCATTGATGGGCATTCCAATCAAGCTTTTCACTTAATCATTTTTGAGCCTTGCCACGCGAGCACAAAGGGGATCTAAGCTGAGTATGAATTTAAAGAGAAGAACCTTTGTCAGGGTTATGAGGATGTATATGTTTACCCGTAGCTAGGGTGTTGTTTTTGTTCCTATTTCTACGTTGAATTTTCACATACATCTAAGTCTTTCAGTTCTGTTTTCTTAGAAGATTATGCCCTTAAATAACACCCCCTGATGGGGGTATGGGCCTGTAGCCCAGGGCAAGCGAAGCGCGGCCCTGGGTCCTTTAATAAAAGGATTACACTCCTGAAAGGGGTGTGGGCAATAACGTGTCACTAGTTAAAATATCCGACAGCCCTCCCGCACCCCTTTCAGGGGTGCAATCTTGAATTTTATTTACCCAGGGCTGCGCTTCGCTTTCCCTGGGCTACTAGCCCACACCACCATCCGGGGGTGTTTGTTGCTCCTAACTCAATTCTTAAAAACCGTATACTATCATATGGCTTGAAAATTTAAAAAAGCTTAGATTCATATGAATTTAAATCTAAAAAAAGCTACAAAAACAACACCCTAACCCGTAGCTGCGGCTGTCTTCACTAACGTTCGCGTGCCTTTCTACGGGCTACATAGAGAAACCCACCATCGTGGATGGTCTGCAGACCACATTTTAAAGAGAAATTTATTGTGATTAGAGCAGATATATGCTCGACATAGCTGAATCTAAGTATTTCGGATGCACCAAAGCCTCAGGATTGAGCTTTCGCGTTGCCGAAATTCTTAGATTCAGCTATGTCGAGTATATAAAGGCTCTCTTGCTTATGCGCAACGTGAAAATTTTTAACTACACAAAAGGGTCTTTGCAGCTAATCCACGATAGTGGATCTCGCTATGCAGCCCGTCAGCAAGGCATGCGAACGTTAGCGAAGACTGCCGCAGCTATGGGTAACCAAACAAACCCTCATAACCCTGAAAAGGATTCTTCTCTTGAACTTCATACTCGATGCACTCACCAATATTTTGGCTTGCTAGGCTCCAAAAATGATTAAGTGAATCGCATGATTCCACTATCGTGGAATAAGGAGCTAAGACTTTTGAAGGAGAGGATGGATTAAGTATTGTAGGGTTCATTTGCTGGGGCGGGGGCGCAAATACGGACAGCCTTTACATCTAGTTTTGTTGCTAGGGATTTTTGGGCTTCTCGCTAGGCTGTAAACAGGTCATGGCATTGTTGTATTTCCGAGCCACGACCCTAAACAAATTGATTTAAATAACCCTGTTTGAGAGGATGCAAATAGTTTAGGTAAACTCTTCGAAATTCAATTTACAATGAAAACGAAGAGAAAAGCGTATGATCATCGATAAATATTTCCCATTGGAGAAGTATATGTTTAAAATAGCTTGCTCAATCTTAATTATCAGCTTTAGCTTTTTAGCAATAGCCCCCGCTTTACAGGGCACTTGCAAACTTTGTGAAGATATCCGTGAGCGAAACCGTGAGCATCCTTCCAGTGGATATACCTTTTATGAAGATTATTTAAAAGCTCAAGGTAATGAAGATCAAGGGGAAGGAAAACAACCCGAATCGGATAGCAGTCAAAAAGGCGCTGCTCCAAAAAACCATGTAAGGGCAACGACGCCAAATACACCACAAAGTTGAGAGGTAATTACTGTCTTACGTGCCTGAGGTTTGCTGGGGGGCTTTCGAAATTGGAGCGGAAAGGGTTGATGTCGAGTCCTCCTCTTTTGGTGTAGCGAGCGTACACTGTAAGATGTGTGGGGTTGCATCGGGACAAAATATCGCAAAAAATTTGCTCCACACAATGCTCTGCAAATCCTGAATGCTGGCGGAAAGAAATGATGTATTTTAAGAGACCTTCGCGATCAATCTTCGCGCCTTTATAGCGTATAAGCAATGAACCCCAGTCTGGCTGACCTGTGGCTAGGCAGTTTGATTTTAGAAGATCGCTGTAGAGAGACTCTTCTACATGCTTTTCGGGATGAGTAGTTTTTAAGAAATCGGGGTTGACCATATAGCAATTGACTTCGATATCGAGGTTGTCGAGACATATCCCATCAAATTTTACGATTTTTGTATCTGTATTTGTATGCAGAGAATGAAGTTTTACTAATACAGGTCCTTCAGTTGCTTCTAAAAGATCTTTTTCAATAGTCTTTGCGACAGCATCAATAGATTCGAATAATGATTGGTTAAAAGAATTTAAATAGAGCTTGAGAGATTTAGATTCGACAATTTTGGGGGATTTGCAAGGGAAATAAAATTCGATAAGAGCTATTTCCGGTTTTCCTTTAGGATTTAACCATGACAATTCAAATCCATTCCAGATGTCAATGCCATCAAAAGGCAGCGAGGAGTGATCGATTCCGGTTTTATCGCGCGCCAGTGAGCGCAAAATGGGGTAAAGAAGGTCGGGAGAATAGTTTTCAATATAAACTGTGCTTTTGCCTAGGGGTGCTTCATGTAACATTGCTTACCTCATTTAATCAATAAATAAGCATTTTATCAATCACGGAAGAATATAGCAATTAGAACCTCGGTCATCAATTCCGGTTGTCCATTGACATTTACGAACTCAATTTTTAGCAAGTTGCAGGTGCAATCTATGAAATGTCGATTAACTCGGTTAGTTGATAATAGGCTCGTTTCGAAAAGTAAGGGAGAAAAAGAGTTTTGTTGTTTTCAGAATTTGAATTAGTATTTTGCAGTGTTGAAGTCGCATAAGTTTTGTCATGGATGGCGATTTTTTTTGGCAAGGGATGAACCAGACAAATAGAGATACCATAGTCTGAAGGGGAGTCCACGAATGAAAAACTATCGATATAGTCGACTGGAAAGGTAAAGATTTCTTTGTTGCTACTGCGATAGCTGATTAGACGCATGGTAGGCAGCTTTTCCGGGTCCTTTTTAGGAAAGTTGAGATCTGATTCCGAGATATTTTTGGTTTCTAAATCATGATTCATCGAATCCAAAGAAGGGGGTATATTTTCATTTTGAGTTGCTGAGGTTTCAGGTTTTTCTTGATACCAAAGCTCGTTAGGGCATTTTTCTAAAGCAGTTAGACGCCTATATGGAATTAACCCGTAGGCAATTAAACCCAGGCCTACAGCATATATTGGCAGCCCATAAGTTGTCAGATATTCCGGTGGTAAAAATATTCCTGCCAGAATGAAAATAAAGATTCCTGATCCGGCTAGCGAAGTCCCTTTTAGCAACGTAGATTTCATTAGTTGCGAGCAGATGGAGCTGCGGATTTTCACAACATGTTCTATCATGGCTGTTTTTCCTTTTTAGATTGTTGTATATGTTGTACTCTATTCCATTTACAGATCTGAGAAAAGAGCGAAATTTATGGACAGTGTTAATTTATATTCTTTATTAATGGTATTGACCTTCTTGGTTGGATACGTTTTTATTACCATCGAAAGCATCACCGAAATTAATAAAGCCGGTGTGGCTTTGATAATGGCGATCATTTGTTGGTCACTACAATTTGCCAGTCAAAATACAGCTATCACCGAAAATTTAGCCGCTTTTAATCACCATCTTGCTGACATTAGCGGAATCTTTTTTTTCATACTCGGCGCTTTGGCAGTCGTTGAAATTATGAGCCAGCATCGCGGTTTTGAAATAATTACCGGTTTTTTGAATGTGCGATCGAAGAAGAAAATGTTGTGGATTGTAACAATACTATCATTTCTTTTATCCAGTGCCCTTGATAATTTAACAACCACAGTTGTCATGGTTACAATTTTGAGAAAATTAATCAATAAAGGAAATGATCGGTTGATTATCGCAGGGGCAGTAGTTGTGGCGGCTAATGCTGGGGGAGCATGGACTCCAATAGGCGACGTCACTACAACAATGTTATGGATTGGCGGTCAAGTTTCTTCGTTAGGAGTAATAAAAAGTTTGTTAATCCCTAGCTTGGTCTGCTCTTTTGTTGCAAGCTGGCTCATTTCTTTTAATCTGACGGGAGATTTCGATTTGGATGTAAAAGGTAAAGAAGATAAAAAGATTGAACCTTTTGGTCATATTATCTTTTTCTTAGGGATTGGCTTAGTCATTTTTATTCCTATTTTCAAAATGCTGACCGGTTTGCCACCATTCATGGGAGTATTATTTGCTCTTAGTGTTTTATGGCTAATTACTGATGTTGTGCATGGTGATCATCATGATCGTCAGCATCTTCGCATGCCTTATGTTTTTACAAGAATTGACATTACCGGTGTGTTATTCTTTATGGGAATTTTGCTTTGCATAAATGCCTTATATACTGCGGGATTGTTATCGAGCCTGGCTCAATGGTTTGACCGGTCTGTAGGGAATATTTCAGCAATCGCCCTATTTGTGGGACTTGCATCGGCGGTCGTTGACAATGTACCTTTGGTTGCTGCAACGATGGGCATGTATGACTTATCAATATACCCTACCGATCATACCCTCTGGCACATGATTGCTTATTCTGCAGGTACCGGCGGTAGCATCCTAATCGTAGGATCGGCAGCAGGAGTAATTTTGATGGGTATGGAAAAAATCAATTTCTTCTGGTATGCCCGCAAGATTGGTGTGCCGGCCCTTGCCGGATTTATCGCTGGATTTGTCATCTATCAAATTGGTACAACAGTTTTTGCATTGTAGTAAAAGTTGTTCAAAATATAAAGGTTTTAGTAACAGTTCAAATACCCCTCGTTCGTCGAGGTATCTGACCGAAAAAGGTAATCGGGCCGTTTCGGCCTGATTAAGCGCCCCCGGATGAGGGTGTGGGCTAATAAGCCCAATAGTGGTTATGTTAAAGAAGGTAATCAGGCCGTCTCGGCCTGATTCAAACAACAGTGCAAAAGAAAAATTGACAAATGGCGATGGAAAAATGACAATTTTATCAGGCCGAGACGGCCTGGTTACCTTTTTCGTTCAGATATCCCTACGAAGAAGGGATCTGAACTGTTACAGGTTTTGAGGGGTTTTAAGGTAAAGGTGAAAAAAAATAAATAAAATACTATAGAGGCCTCAGAATTCAAATTACTTAGTCCTAAGCCGCGAATTCGAATGTGGGGACAGCAAAGGTTCCATAGGCACATTCACCAAGCTAGCATATCATGTTGTGTTCTCAAATTGCACAACGTTACATTTGACTTAATATCTATTCGAGAATGAACATTACAGGTGATCGCCAAAGACAAACACACTGTCTATATGCTGTCGGCGCATTCGCGGCTTTTATTTTGTGTTGATTAGACCACTGGCTTACGCCAGTGGCTACATGCTAACGTTGTAAGTGCAATAGACACTTTCTGCTTTGATAAAATAATTTGTCGTTCTAATATCATGCCTTCCTCAATCCACAATGATACCGCTTCTAGCACTTTTGTAGGT
>JACCVN010000450.1 GCA_013698165.1 Parachlamydiaceae bacterium
TCAAACCATTAGTGGCTGCAACTCCAACGGCTGCATATTGTTTTACTATCAGGTCTTTTGCTTTCGCACTCCAAGGCATCAACTCTCCGTCAAGACAAACCCAATCTGTGTTGAACTTCTCCCAAAAGTTTGAAGCTGTCAATGCTTTGTTTAGCATCTCTAAAAATTCTTTCTCTGTTTTATTCTGCTCAAAGAATTGTCTTCCTGTCCGTGTGTAAACTGTTCCCAATGAAGGTTTCAACAAACCAAATCTTTTCATTGCAACATCAGGTTCTTTACACACAATTGCAATTGCTCTTGAACCCATGTGTTTCTCTTCGCAAATAACTTTCGAAATTCCGTTCTTGATGTAGTAACTAAAAACTTCTGTCGGGTGTTCCAAGTAATTTGGAAGTTTACTTGTTTCGGGTGGAGACATTGTTGGCGGTAAGTAAATCAACCATTTTGGATTCATTGCAAAACGGCTCATTACTTCCAATGCTGCAACTGCGTTTTCTTCTCTGATAATTACTTTGCTGTGAAACTTTGTTTCAATTAAATTTTTCCCGTTGATAATATCAATGTCCAACAAATCATCAAACTCTTGTTGTGCTGAAAGTTGTTCTTTAGATAGTTGAATTGGTCGTATTGGTTCGCTGTAAATTTGTTTTGCATCAACTGAAACAATTTCTTTTTCGGGGTAACGCAACGCTGTGAGTTTGCCACCGAAAACACAACCTGTGTCAATGTTCAAAGTATTGTTCAACCATTCCGTTTCGGGAATAGGAGTGTGTCCATAAACAACCATTGCTTTCCCTCTGTAACTCTTTGCCCAGTTGTAACGAACAGGCAAACCAAATTCATCAATCTCTCCAGTGGTTTCACCGAACAAACAAAATGCTCTTACGGCTGCTGCTGCTCTGCCGTGCATTTCTTCGGGAAGTCCACCATGTGCAACAACTAATTTTCCATCATCTAAAATGTAGTGAGCAATCAAACCATTTAAAAATTCTTTCACTTCGGCTCTGAATTCTTTTGATGTTCTTTCTAACTGCTGAACTGTTTTGTCTAATCCATGATTGAGATTTACATTTTTGCCCATCAAAAATTTATGCAATTTCTCATCGTGGTTTCCGCTAATGCAAAACGCTTTTCCTGCTTTTGTCATGTCCATAACCAAACGCAAAACATCAGGTGAATTATTTCCTCTGTCTGTTAAGTCACCAAGAAAAATTGCTCTGCGATTTTCAGGATTGTGAATTTCAAAATGTCCGTCTTCTTTGCGTTCAATCTTATAATTAAGTTTTAAAAATAACTCCGTCAATTCATCAAAGCATCCGTGAATGTCTCCAACAATATCAAATCCGCCTCGTTCTTCTTTTTTGTTGTTCCAAAGTTTTTGTCTTGTGATTTTAATTTCTTCTTCGGGATTTACAAAATATACATAGCTGAAACCTTCCTTCTCAATTGTTCGCAATGAACTCTTGAAATCATCATACTGTCTTTCCAAAACATTCTTCCCGAAATTTCTATCGGTTCTTGTTTCGTGTCGGTCAAATAATTTTCTAATTGGAGTTTCTATAACAATCGCTGCCGCTAAAGCATAATTCTCCTTTGCCAACTGAACCAACTTTGCTCTGTCTTCTTTGCGAAGATTCAACGCATCAATGACTGTAAGTTTGCCAAGTTTCAAACGCTTTGCTGCAATGAAGTGTAAAACTTCAAATGCTGAATCGGTTGCTGATAAATTATTTTCATCATCAGAAACCAAACCTCTGCAATAGTCAGAGGAAATAATTTCTGTCTGTAAAAAATATTTCTTTGCAAAAGTTGATTTGCCTGAACTGCTTGCACCAACTAAAAGCACTAATGATATTTCTGGTAGTTTTACTTCTTTCATTTCTTTTTAAACACGGCTAATTGTGAAGGGGCACCAATATTTTCTTCTTCCTGTCCAACAGGATAAATCGCAACTTTATATTTGAACTCATTGCAAATAGTATTGCACCAATCGGAAAATTCTTTTCTTGTCCACTCAAAGCGGTGGTCATCATGTCTGAAAGTTTCCGCTTGCAGTTTTTCAAACACAACATTGTATTCAGCATTGGGAGTAGAAAGAATAATCAAGTTGGGTTTGGCGAAGCCAAACACAACTTTTTCCATTGCAGGCAATCTTTCTTCGTCCAAATGCTCAATCACTTCAATCAGTGCTGCTGCATCAAAGCTTTTTAATCTTTCGTCTTTGTATGTAACAGAACCTTGAAAGATTTTTATTCTGTCTCTCATTGCTGGTGATGCCTGGTCTAAATACAAATTTTCTTTTGCCTTTTGCAATTCACCAAACGAAACATCCATTCCTGCAATCTTTTTAAACTGTCCTTCTTTTAAAAGCATTTTCAAAAGTTTGCCTTCACCGCAACCAATATCCAAAACACTTTCTGCACCGCTTTCTTTAAGAAGTTCTAACGCTTTGTTCAAGCGTTGCTGATGAAGATTTATTTTTCTTTCTGCTATCGGTTGTTCTTCAATCAATTCATCTTCGTTGGCTAATCTTAAAAGTGCTTGATTGGTAAGTGTTCGCAAATTTTTCAAATAGCGTTTTGTTATCCAATCTTTTTCAGGATGATTCTCTAACCAGTTTTCTCCTCGTCTGATTAAAACATCAATGTCGTTTCTTGAAATATAAAAATGGCGGTCATTGTCAAGCACCACCATAAAAACATAAAGTTGCGAAAGAAACTCTTTCAAGGTTGTTGTTTTCTCAATCGTAAGATTTACAACTTTGCTTTCTCCCCAACTTGGAAAAGTTGAATCCAAATGAATTGTTT
>JACCVN010000415.1 GCA_013698165.1 Parachlamydiaceae bacterium
GAACATTAAAATCATCGATTTTAATCTTGCAACTTCTTTACCAAAAGTTTGGGCGCCCATTTGTCGCCCTAATGACCTACAGGGGACATTAGCTTATATGTCTCCGGAACAAACAGGACGAATGAACAGAGGGATCGATTTCCGGACGGATTTTTATTCTTTAGGGGTTACATTTTATCAAATGTTAACTGGACAGCTACCATTCCCATCGCAAGATCCTTTGGAAATAATCTATGGCCATATAGCAATTATTCCTAAAGCCCCTAATGAAATTGATCCCTCCATTTCGGAGGTTATTTCCTTAATAGTCATGAAGCTATTAGCAAAAAATGCTGAGGATCGGTATCAGAATCCAAATGGTCTCCTTAAAGACCTTATGAATTGTCAGTCTCAACTCAAAACAAAACAAACCATTCATTCTTTTGCTCTTGGCACGCAAGATATTTTCACTCATTTCCAAATTCCGGAAAAGCTCTATGGCCGAAGCCAGGAAATTCAAATCTTTCTGAAAACTTACGAAGATGTCGTTCAAGGTAAGATCAAACTCTTGTTGTTGACTGGGGACTCAGGAATTGGCAAGTCAATGCTAGCTCATGAAATTCAAAAGCGCATTGTTGAAAAACGAGGCTATTTTATTTCCGGTAAATTTGATCGACTCAATAATACTATTCCTTATACAGCTTTTACCCAAGCATTCAATGAACTCATAAATCTAATCTTAACTGAAAGTGAAGAAAAAATAGCTTTTTTCAAGAAAAAAATCTTGGAAGGAGTAAAAGATAATGTACAAATAATTATAGATGTTATTCCAAATCTTGCATTAATCATTGAAGAATACTCTTCCGCACCCAAACTCGATCCTACAGAAAGCCAGAATCGATTCAGAAAAGTTTTCCAAGATTTTATAAACGCGTTAACGACACCGGAACATCCTTTAACAATTTATTTAGATGACTTGCAGTGGGCTGATTTAAATTCACTAAAGTTGCTAGAGATATTGGTGACAAGTTATAGTTGTCGCTATCTATTAATCATTGGAGCGTATCGCACCCTTGAAATGGGAAGTGTACATCCTTTAATGATGACAATTGAAAATCTTAAAAGAAAGAACGTTGGTTATGAGTCTATATATTTAGGGCCTCTTGCATTAACACATATTAAAGAATTGCTTGAAGATACTTTACACAAAAATAAGGAACAAGTGCACCAATTGGCAGAAATTTGCGATAAAAAGACTAAAGGCAATCCTTTCTTTTTAATACAAATTTTACAAACTCTTTATAAAGAACAAATTATCGAGTTTGATCAGGGAATAAACGAATGGACATGGGATTTAAACAAAATCCAAGAAAAAAAAACCACGGATAATGTCGTCGATCTTTTAATTGATAAAATGGCTCAATTATCGGAGGTTGGACGGCGTGTTATTAAATCGGCCGCTAGCATCGGTAATTTATTTAATTCCGATATACTCTGTTGTATTTGTGGAATGAAATTTGAAGAGGTTTTTGTTGCCCTTACCGAAATAATGGAAGGAGGCTTTGTTTTAAGACGAGGAGATGCCAATGGAATGCCTTCCTATCAATTTGCCCATGATCGTATCCAACAAGCTGCCTATCAACTCATCCCGGAGAAGGAGCGCCCAATTCTTCACTATCATATTGGTCAACTTATTCTTCAAAGTAGCGATGAGAAAAATCTTGGAAACGAGCTTTTTACCATTGTCAACCAGTTGAATTATGGAGTGGATATTATTGAATCTGAAAAAGAGAAACTTCGCCTTACAAATCTCAATTTGCTAGCAGGAAAAAGGGCTAAAGATTCTAGTGCTTACCAAGTTGCAGTGGACTATTTTAAGATAGGGATCAATCTCCTTCCAAAAGATCATTGGTTGCTGGAATATGATTTGAGTGTGGCACTTTATGTAAATTCGGCTGTTTGCTTGTCCCTTACTGGTTTGGACGATCAATCGAAAATGGCGTTTGATATTGCCTTGGAGCATGTTCAGGCCTCGCCTGAAAAAGCAAAAATTTATTTTGACAAAGGTGTTCTTTACTTGCGCCAAAGTAATTTTAAAGAAGCATTAACTTGCTTTCAACAGGGGCTAAAATTATATGGGATAAGCGTTCAATTAGAACCGAGCAAAATTTCTTTGTTCTTAGAAAATGTCAAGCTTAAAATAAACCTTGCTTTCAAAGGGTTAGATTCTATTAAAGTGTCTAAAATAAAAGATGATCGTATCAGTATGATTTTTTATTTATATTATTTGATCGTTCATATTGCTTTTATGGTCGGCTTGCCAAGTCTATTAGAGCTTACTGCAATGACTATGATTAACATGACATTCACTTATGGAATATTTGAGCATAGTAGTTTTTCATTTATTAGCTTAGCTATTTTTTCAGGTTCAGAAATTCGTCAAAACTATTCCTTGTCCTATAAATGGGGTCGTAAGGCAGTTGAATTGGCCAATTTATTTCCGAATGCAGAAGTCTCCACCAATACACAAGTATTTTTTTATTGCTTTATTAGTAGGTTTGGAATTCCAATAAAAGAAAATGTTGTTTATTTAAAGAATTTGATCAATCAATGCCGGGTCTTGGGAAGCCATTATATTTTTCCAGCCTTAGCTCATTTTGGAGCTTATGCTTTTATGAAGGGAGAAAGTCTGGAATCTTGCGAAAAAGAAATACAGCAAGCTTTGGACGAAAAGCTTGAACAGAAAAAATCTCTTATTTTTGCATTACTTTCACACATTTTAGAACTTTGTCAAAATTTAAAAAATTCTTCTCAACAAAAAGATTATAATTTTATAGCTCAAAGTGAACCTTTGTATAAGACTAACCCGCTCTTTTATCTGGGGTTTTCTTCATTTAACATCTATCAATTGTATTCTGAGGGTAAGTACGAAGAGATTTTAGTAATTTGTGAACAGTTAAAGCCTTTTCGCCATCTATTCCCCTCACATACTTTTTGGGTGTACTGTTATTTTTATCAATCTCTAGCGCTAACTGCAATGGGGATCCTGGATACAAAAAAAGGATGGGAATCGATTGAACGGCTTCAGCAAAGAATAAGGCGTTGGGCGGAAGCATGCCCAGAAAACTATTTACAATATTATTTACTTCTTTCGGCGGAGGTTGCTCGACTCCAAAATAATCGACTTCAAGCAATTGAACTTTATGAAAATTCAATTAAAGCAGCACAAAAAAATGGCTTTTTGCAAGATGAAGCTTTAGCTAATGAGCTACTTGCAAAGTTTTATCTTTCTTTAGGAAAAGAAAAAATCGCAAAAGTATATCTAGAAGAGGCCCTCCATTGTTATCTTCTTTGGGGTGCAGGGAGGAAAGTTACTCAGTTAGAGCAGAATTATGGAATTCTATTAGAAAAAAGGAAACAATCCTCTTTTTTGAGAACACTTAAGCCAACAAGTATTCCTTCCATTGGAGTGAGTGGAAAAGAAACTTCCGAAGGATTGGACATGTGGACTATTCAAAAGTGCTCTCAAACAATTTCCAGCACCATTGTGCTCACTGATTTATTGAAAAAACTAATGTATATCCTTATTGAAAACGCCGGTGCACGTAGGA
>JACCVN010000424.1 GCA_013698165.1 Parachlamydiaceae bacterium
CCGACTTCAAGATCATTTTGTATGATTCGATCTTCAATAAGCATAGGAATGCTAATCCGTACTGTGCGATAAGTTGCTGAAGTGCCTTTGCCAAGGGTTTTGGGTTTGCGGAGATCTATCGCTTGAGTTGCCGCGAGCATTTCCGCTGTTAGGATGACTTTTACATTCTCGACAATTTTTTTAAATTTTCTTGCTGAGGTCATTCCCATCGACACAAAATCTTCAATATTGGCATTACCGGGAATAGAGTCGGTACACGAGGGGTTAGCGAGCAGTTTATTTTCGTTGACGAGTGAAGCGCTCAAATATTGCAAAGTCATGTAACCGCTATTAATTCCAGGATGAGGGGAAAGAAAGGCGGTCAGCCCATTCATGCGTGGGTTGAGTAAAAGGTCCAGTCTTCTTTCAGAAACATTACCTATTTCAGAAATAGCTATAGAGGCAATGTCAAAAGCCATCGCTAAAGCTTGCCCATGAAAATTACCACCGCTGACAACAATTCCTTCATCAGCAAATACCAGGGGGTTATCTGTAAGGCTATTGAGTTCTCTACTGATGATTTGAGAGGCATGTGAAATTGAATCTCGACTTGGCCCATGGATTTGGGGAATGCAGCGTAGGGAATAGGGATCTTGAATATGAATGTGCTTTGCATCCGGATCGTAAAGAGAAGAACCTTCAAGTTCTTTTCGAAGTTGAGTCGCGGATTCAATTTGTCCTATTTGGCCACGCAAGTGATGCACTTCTGGATGCAAAGCATCCGTGTGCCCTAATAGTCCTTCAAATGATAATGCAGCAATGCGATCGGCCTGATTAAGAATATTTAATGCTGAGATTAAAGCAAGGCCCCCTACCGACAGCATGATTTGGGTGCCATTGATCAGGCTAAGACCTTCTTTTTCAGCAAGTTCAAAAGGCTTTAATCCTGCCTTTTTCAAGGCATTTTTAGCTGTTGTGATTCCAACCTTAGTCTGTACGTTTCCAAATCCTAACAATGGAAGAGCCAAATGGGCTAAGGGAATAAGGTCTCCACTAGCGCCTACAGAGCCATATTCGGGGATAATTGGGTAAATTTCAGCTTCTAACAGATGTAGGAGTGCTTCACAAAGTTCATAGCGCACGCCTGTATAGCCTTTAATCAGGACATTGATGCGCAAAGCTATGGCCAGTCGTGTTTCAGGAATAGATAGCGGTCTGCCATAGCCGGAGGCATGGCTTTTGATGAGATTACTTTGCAGCTTTTTAAGTTCGGTGGGTTTAATACAAGTGTTTGCAAGAAAACCAAAACCTGTGTTTACACCATAAATTGGGACAGAACCATGAGCTAATTTTTGAATTAGATCTCGGCTTTTTTTCATTTTGCTTTTAACATTTTTTGCTAATTTGATTGGATGCCCAAAAGCAATCTTCTCAGCTTGAGCTAGGGTCAAGCTTTCACCGTCAAGGATTAACGGTTTTAACTCAGAAACCTTTGTCATATTCTTGCCCCAACGTACTATTTTCGGAATCAATTTCATTGAAGCCGGAATAATGCTGCATTGCAAGTAAATTCTTTAATCTTTAGAAATGGTTTTCTTTTGGGCTAGTACATTGTTAAGATAGAATTTTCGACTATTTCTAGCGAGAAAGCTCCCGTGGTGTGTCGATCGTAAAAGAGGTTGATAGTAAATACAGCCCCTTTTACGATCGGCAAACCACGTGGCTTTGACGCAGAAATAGTCGAAAATACTACCTAAACAGTGTACTAGTTCTTGACACAGGTGATCGCCATAAATAGAGGAAACTCTTCGCGGCTGCGGTTTTCCATTTTGGCATTTTTCCCGGTACTCGTTTTATCCGAACACCATTCATCGATAGAGTCGATAACGAAACCCGCGGCCTTAATCCATTTGCTGTAAGTGGAAAGGGGATGGTGGAATGACCAAGTTGCTTCTGAGCTGCCACCTTTGCTTGGATTTGCCTGGATAGGTATTTTCATCTCTGTTTGATAACGGTCGATGCGACGATATTGAAGTTTTTTCTCTTCTTCAATTCCCCAGCTGGATTGTCGTGGGATTCTGAAGCAAGGATGATTGAGGACAATAACAAATTTGCCTCCCTTTTGCAGATGACGAGCGGCATTCAACAGGACTTGGTCGCCGGCTTCGATATTCTGCAGGGCTAAAATGATCGCAGCATGCGTGAAATCTTGCTTTTTTATTGGAAGTGTTTTAGAGGTGTCTCCAAGAACAAATTCAAAGCGCGGATTTTTGTTAGTGCTTTTGGCGGCTTTAATCAAAGTCGGGGAAATATCAATACCTGTGTAGAGGCAGTGTACAGGAAGTTGTCTGGCAAGCACTCCTTGTCCACAGGCTAAGTCTAGTAGAGCGCAATCCGTGCCTTTTTCGATCCCAAGCAATTTTAATACACCTGGAAGAATAATTTTCTGATGGTAATAGTGACCATCGTCACCGACAATTGAGTTATACCACCCACCCACATTTTCCCAGGAAGTCGTTTTTGGTTTAGTTTTCGAATTGTTTTCTGGCATCGGAGAATCCCTTTTTAAAATAAGGCTGTATTAATAAAATTTTAACTTTCTGTCTGTTGACGTGATTTCATTTATCAGGGATAATTTAGAATTTTGAAAGTTAAGACTGCTTAACCATTATTGATGAAAACTGCTTATTTGTATACACACATCACAGGATAAAACATGGACGCTTACGAAAGACTTAGAAAAATTGCATATAGGGTGATGCTTGAAAAAGGCCTTGCACCTGACTTCCCACAAGCGGTGTTTCAGCAGCTTGCTCACATTGATCAGCCGGCTGATTTTCAAGAATCTGCTATGCGTGATCTTAGTGCATTGCCATGGTGCTCAATCGACAATGACGATTCAATGGATTTAGATCAGCTGACTTTTGCTGAAAAAGTCTCCGATGATAAAATTATTGTTTATGTCGCCATAGCAGATGTAAATGCATTAGTAAAATCAGATAGCCCAATTGATTTGCATGCGCAAATCAATACAACGTCTGTCTATACAGCAGCCCGTATCTTTCCGATGCTACCGGAAAAGCTATCAACTGATTTGACTTCTTTAAACGAAAATGTTGGACGTGTAAGTGTCGTATTTGAGATTACTCTTGATTCCAACATAGAAGTTTTGAGCTCACAAATTTATAAGGCTTGGGTTTTCAATCATGCCAAGTTAGCGTATAGTTCAGTAGGAAAATGGCTTGAAGGAAAGGGGCCGATGCCTGAAAAAATTGGCAAAGTTCCTGGATTATCTGAAACAATTAAATTACAGAATGAAATTGCCCAAAAAATGAAACAGCATCGACAAGCTTTTGGAGCATTATCACTTGAAACAAGGGAACTAAAGCCTGTTTTTGATTCCGGAAATGTGAGTTCATTAGCGGTAAGAGAGCGCAATCTTGCCCACGAATTAATTGAAAGTCTGATGATTGCAGCAAATACTGCCTCTGCACGTTACGCCATCCAAAAGAAAATCCCTAGTCTCAGGCGTATTGTTAGAGTGCCTAAACGTTGGGACCGTATTGTGATGCTGGCTAATGAAAAGGGGAAAAAGCTGCCTGAAGAGCCGGATTCAAAAGCCCTGGATGTATTTCTTAATGAGATGAGGAAAAAGGAGCCTGAAACTTTTCCCGATCTATCACTTGTGGTTATCAAACTTCTCGGTTCAGGAGAATATGTTGTTTGGCTTCCAGGCGAGGACCCAGTAGGTCATTTTGGTCTGGCCCTACGCAATTATACTCATTCCACCGCTCCAAATCGACGCTATCCCGATGTGATCACACAAAGGCTTATTGAAGCTTCGTTGCTAGGTAAAAAAACTCCTTATACAGTTAGCGAATTGGAATCCTTGGCAGCTATTTGTACCCAACGAGAGGATGCCGCAGCAAAAGTTGAACGTCAAGTCAGCAAATCAGCTGCAGCAATGCTGCTGGCAAGTCGTATCGGTGAAGAGTTTAAGGCCCTTATTACAGGCGTTGGAGCTAAGGGAACTTGGGTCCGTTTAATTGACCCTCCCGTTGAAGGCAAGCTTGTTTCCGGGGCTAACAGTTATGATGTGGGTGATAAAATAGAAGTGAAACTCGTCGATGTTGATATCGATAAAGGCTTTATTGACTTTGTGGTGGCTTAAATCCTATGTAGGCTCTGCGAAGGCAGGTGCTGCGTCTCGCAGCACTTCTCGCAGACTTTTATTAGAGAGGAAGGTAGAGGTAATTACATAAACCTGATCGGAAATTTGTAATTACCCCTTAAAAGTTCTAAAGTCGAGTCTGTGAGTGCTGCTGCGAGACGCACAGCCTACATCAGTCCTTATTCGCTGGTAGAACGTCGTATTCATAGGAAAGGACATCAATTTCTTCAAAGTCAGACGCTTCTACGAATGCGGAAAGATCTAGTTCAGCTGCTGGAGCACCATCTAAGGCTTTAGATCGAGGGTGATTCATCACGATTGTAGCCCAATAGCTGCGCATTTCAGGTGATAGATTCTTGCTCATGCGTCCTAAGCGCGTCCAGATGGTTTGACTATTTCCGGCAAACTCAGTATCGATAAAAGCTATACGGCCATCGTGTGAGAAAGGAATATTTGGTAGCCATGTCGAATCAGATAACAGGCAAGTTGTGAGAATTTTGAAAAGAGCTTCCAAATGTTCCCGAGTAATGATTGTTTTATAAAGTTTTCGATTTTCTTCATCGCTGAAAATATCCATATCATCAACAATCAGGATATATTTTTTAGGATATTTACCCAGACTGCTCTTTGATTCTGGAACTTTATAGACATATTTTTTAGGGACTTTCATAATGTGGTTATACTTATATTTATCCAGGGCCTTTTGGATTAAAACAGATCCATTGATGCGTTTTGTGTATTGTTCCACTTCACTGGTACTCGAAGTTTCAAGGTAAAGTTTAAATAGATATCCTGGAAAACTAGGATGGCCACTAACTATCAATCCCTTGCGTCTTTCTTTGCTACTATAAAAGCCTGCTTTTTTGAACGAAACAGGAGAAGCTATAACATTCTCTGCGTTAAAGAGAGCATCTAATTTTTGCTTTATAGGATGATCATTGGGAAGAATATGTTCTTCAAGAGAAATGACAATCTCTTTGGTGTCTATGACAGTCTGATCACCATGGATTGTACTGAACTGTGCAAGAAGTCCTATGAAAAAGATAAGAAAGAGATTCATTGTAAATCCATTGTGTTGAGATGTTGAAATTAAACCTGCTTGATATTTATCGGATATTCCGCTTAGTTTTCAAGTAGAATCTGTAAATTAGAAAAGTAAGAATAACTTGTCAAACTGAAATTTGAGGGTTTAATTGCGTAGCCTGTTGGGGTAAGTACCAGCAAATTTTATGTTATAGCGTGTACTAAGGAGATCAGGAAGTAGTAAGGCTGAAGTTGAAAAAGCTCTTCAACCGCATATTTTAGGGAACTGAATTGATGGGCAGGTACAAAAAGGCATCGGAGTAATTGTAGGTCTGCGTCTCGCAGCAGGAGTCAAAAATTACTTACAAGGCAGATTCAGCTATGTCGAAAAATGACTCCTCAAATTTTTCTTGATTTCAGCCTCATCTTTATACTTTTCGAGCTGCTATTAATCGAAATGATTTAAAGGAAATATATGACGATGCAATTTATTAACTTAGATCTTTGTGATTTATCACGATATTTACTGAAAACAACACCCTAACCTGGGGCTATATGCTGCCACCACTTTCGCGGCTAGTGAATTTATGCAATTACCTGTTTGGGGCTGTGAGTGCTGCTGCGAGACTCAAGCAGCCTACATAAAGGTATGATAGTACAAAAGTGTAGCAATAGTTTTGCCGTCACGGATTTGGCCATTTTTAACCATTTCTAGTAGAAGTGGCCATTTTATGGCTTCAATGGTAATTTTTTCTGATTCATCAAGATTTTGACCTACAAATGTGAGCCCTTTTGCGATGTAAGCGTACATAGCTTCATTGCAGATACCGGGTGAAGTATAATAATTAGTCATAGGTTCAATTTCTTCAGCACGATATCCTGTTTCTTCGATGAGTTCTCTGACAGCAGTATGTGCAGGAGGTTCTTCAGGCTCCAAAGTGCCTGCAGGAAGTTCCCATAGAATTTCACCTGTCGCTAATCTTTCATTGCGGATCATGACAACAGTCTCGTGATCTAGAAGTGGGAGAATGACTACTGCACCCGGATGGATAACAATTTCTCTTGAAATAGCTTGTCCGTCATTGCTTGTCATTTCAAGTGTGCGCACATCAAAACGACGTCCATGAAAACCAAGAATAGAATTTTCAAGCAAAGCCTTTAAATTTCCCGCTACTTGCTTTTGAAAGGGGGTAAAATCCATTACACTAGTACTCTGTATTTGGGAGGGAGACAACATAACTTTGGCTTTTAGACTGCGCGAATGCCTCGGTTTAAACGATCAAAAAGAGGCACAATATTAATATTGGGTCACTTTCGTTTACCCGCGGCTTTCGCACAGTCTAAAGCCAAAGTTATTATCGCCCGCCTCTTAGCTTTTTGATTGGAATTTTTGCTTCATGTCATAATTTTTCTTAAGCTCACGGAGCTGAGGTTCAAGTTTTTTCTTTTCTTTAGGGTCGAGTCGATCAATAAAGAGCACACCATTAATGTGGTCATTTTCATGCATGATTGCTTGTGCTTCAAAATCTGTAAATTCTTCTGTGAACTCGTTGCCTTTTAAGTCTGTTGCCGTTACAACGATCCGGAAAGGACGGGTAACATCGCCATAAACTTTAGGAATTGAAAGGCATCCCTGAGCGTATGTACTTGTATCTTCTGAGTAGGAAATGATTTTGGGATTAATGAAAATTTTAAGCTCTCCAGGAATCCATTTTTCTGGATTAGATTCATCTTTTTTTGGCGCAAAAGTCATAAAAAGTGCAATCGGATGTTTAACTTGAGGAGCAGCAAGACCAACCCCTTTTTGAGCTTCTAAAGTTTCGATCATATCATTAACAAGCTGATGAATATCTTGATTGATTTCGGTAACCTTGTTGCATTTTTGCCGCAGAATTGGATCGCCGTAGTAAGCTAAAGGTAGTTTCATTATTAATATCCTCTTTTTTTAAACTTATTTTAACATGAATGAGAATTTTGTTTCAATTTATATTTATTTTTTGGCAATCTACTGAGATATTGAAAAAACAATAAGGATTAGACTATTTTGGAAGTCGAATCATGCTGCCTTTGCCAATTAAAACTCCCTACACATCCGATATTAGATGGCACCCTGCGATTTTGTTGCCACGGCTGCCAAGCTGTTTACTCGATTCTATCAGCTAAAGGCGAAGCTGATAATTATCAGACCAACCCCCTTTTTCATCAAGCAATAAGGTTTGGACTCATTTCCAATCCGGTATTAGTCGAACAGCTTCGATTAAAAACTAATACTTTGCAAGACCTTGAATACCAAAAAATACATTTTGAAATTGGGGAGATGTGGTGTCCATCTTGTGGAGAAGTTATCCGATTAGTGCTAATGCAGGAAAAGGGAATAAAAAACTGTTTTGTGGATTATGCCACTGATCTTGCTTCAGTAGAATTTGCTCCACGCTTAATTTCTAAAACGGACATTTTTAGCCTAATTAAATCATTGGGATATCAACCTCAGAATTTTGAGGACTCTAAGACTAAGCCCCTTTCAAGATCTTTATATTTGCGGTTCATTGTCGCGGCCTTTTGTGCTTTAAATGTGATGATGTTTGCTTATCCACTTTACGCAACCTATTTTGATGATGATCAGCAGAGGATGGGGTCACTGTTTGCTTGGGTATCTTTCTTCGCAACGTTACCTGTTGTGACCTATGCCTCCTGGCCGATCTTCCGCCGCTTTTTCTCAGGTTTTTCCGTCGGTCTGTTTGGAATGGAAGCTCTTGTCGTTATTGGAGTGAGTGCAGGATTTGGCTTGTCTACATATGAACTTATACAAGGGGGTACACGTGTCTACTTTGATTCGATATGTGTAATTATCACATTTATATTGCTTGGAAAGATCATTGAAAATCGTGCCAAATTTTCTGCGAAGGAATCCCTTTTCAGGCTTAATCGCTCACTTCCAAAACGCGGCAGAAAACTCTATCAAGATGGTACTCATACCTATCTTCCAATCAAGGAGTTGAAAATTGGAGATCGTCTTCAAGTCCTCATGGGTGAAACAATTGTTCTGGATGGCGTTGTCACCCAAGGTGAAGGGAGCTGCAATGAATCTTTAATGACAGGGGAGCCGAGGTTAATCCCAAAAGGCATCGGAAGTAAAGTAGTAGGCGGCTCATTACTGCAGCATGGAAATATCGTCATTGACATTACTGCTGTACAAAATGAATCAACATTGCATCGTATCGTAGAAATGATTGAGCAAGATATCGGTCGAAAAACAACCTACGTGAGAGCAGCAGATGCCTTAGTGCGTTGGTTTGTGCCTTTAGTTCTACTGGTGGCCATTTTTTCAGGGATATATACCTGGATTTCTACCGATAGCTCTCAGTCTCAAAGCCCCTTGGAAGCAGCCATATTGCGTGCCGTCACTGTGCTGTTGATCTCATGTCCTTGCGCTTTAGGGATAGCGGCTCCTTTGGCAGAGTCTTACTTGATTAATGCACTTACAGCTCTGGGGGTTATCGTGCGCAATCGAGGAGCCCTCCAATTTCTAGGACGCGAAAATTGGTTCGTCTTTGATAAGACCGGCACAATTACGGAAGGGCGATTTAAGGTAATCTCAGGAATGGATCAACTAAGTCAAAATGAGTTCAGCTTGTTATATGGATTGGTCGCCAAGTCTAATCATCCTATTGCCGCAGCTATTGCTGGGACAAGTTTTGGTATTGAAACTAAATTTACGAAAATTGAGGAGGTCGCAGGTAAAGGCCTAAGAGGTTATTTAAATGACGAAATATATTTATTGGGATCAGCGAAATTTTTAGAAGAACATGGATATAAAATTGCTGCCGAAGACCACAATGAGCAAACTTCAATTTCTACAACGATCTATTTTTCAGGAAACAGCAGTCCGAAAAAACTTGTACTTGGAGATTGCCTTCGTGAAGATGTTGCTAAGACTTTGAAAGCACTTAGCCCAGCAAAAACGTTTTTGCTTTCAGGAGATGGAAAGAGCTGTGTGAAGTTTGTAGCCCATCAATGTGGATTTTCAGAGTTTTTAGCTCAGGCAACTCCATTGGATAAAAGAGAAAAGGTTGAACAGCTTAAAGTTAATCATCAGATCATTTGTATGGTCGGTGATGGGATTAATGATGCACCAGCGTTGACCTCTGCCCATGTGGGAATTTCAGTTTTATCTGCTTCTGATATTTCTATACAGGTCTCAGATATTTTACTTACAACCGATCGATTAGACGTAATTCCAAAATTGCGATCACTCGCGATCAAAGGAAGACGGATTATCCATCAAAATCTTTTCTGGGCATTTTTTTATAATGTGATTGGCATTGGACTGGCTTCCGCCGGCTTGTTGTCACCGATTTTTGCAGCTTTTGCGATGGTTACTAGCAGCTTGATTGTCCTTTTTAATGCCCAAAGATTGAGAAGAATAGAAAAAGAAAATATAAACAACACTACCTCTTAATGTAGTTCCTTCTTTCTCGAACCTATCATAGGAATGCCCACCTAAAAGGCTTTACGAGATATACTCAACCTAGTACACTGTCAAGGCTAAATTTACCGATTTAACCGCGGGAGCTTTCGCGCAGTTTAAATCGGCAAATTTAGCTTTGACAGTGAACTAGCACACTGTCAAGGTAGTATTTTCGACTATTTCTGCGTCAAAGCCCCGTGGTTTGCCGATCGTAAAAGAGGCTGTATTGACTAATACAACCCCTTTTACGATCGACAAACCACGGGAGCTTTCACGCTAG
>JACCVN010000457.1 GCA_013698165.1 Parachlamydiaceae bacterium
TTCATCGACAAGAGTTCTCTCACGATGAGCTTGCCGCAATATTTCATTGCGATGCGCAGCAGTTTTTCCCCAGTAAACTCCGGACTTTTCGATCCATTTTTCAATTTGTCGCAGATCTTCAAAGGAAAATCCTTGCTTTCTTTGAAAAGCAGGAAAATCTAGCAAGTCCAGCAACTCCTTGACTTCCCATCGCCCTGACGCTATTGAGAGCAAATGCATAAATCCTTGAACTAAGGAGCTTTTGGCGGCAGCACGCATTTCAACTAACTGAAAATCGAGAAGGCTGGATTTTGATCCAAAGACTGCTGCAATTGCGGATTCATACTGCATGTAGTCTGGAACCATCACAATGATATCTCCGGGGGTCAATGGAGTCTTATCTTTAGAATGTTTATTAAGCACTCCGACAAGTACATTGTAGAGTATTTCAACTTCACGCTTTTTTGTGGGGGCAATATGCAATTGGACTGAGTCGTCAATTGGAGATAATGTGATTTTATTTTCAGGTTCGAGGGTTCGTAAAAGGGTCATGTCTGCTTGAATCGCTTGCAGCAATGTTAATGGCCCAGAAGAACTTTCAAATATCGACTCGTCAGTCAATGCTTGGGAATATTGCGGCAATTCTTGAATTTGTTCAGGGAGCACATAAAATTCTGTGGTTTGATGGATGCTCTGTTCTATTTGCAACGACATTTCACGTCCCATACGCCCAAAATTTCCAAGCAAAACATTGCGGCTATTTAGAAACTCTTCTAATGCTGTCTGCTGATCGATAGAAACCGATTGTTTTGACCAGAATTTTTTAAGTCGCTCGCTTTCTTTATCTGAACAGATGTCACTCCAGAACAATTGACAAGGCGATAACAAATAATAATTTACGCTTAAAAATTTGCTGCTATTTATCAAAAAATCATGGGCTGTCTTAGCTAAAAAACTGATGCCAAACAAATGAATCTGCAGCTGGCCGAGGGGGGTAAGTATTTGTTTCTCGTTGATTTTGGCTGTAATTATATCGAGATATTGATAAGGGAATTGTAGGCTAGGATGTTCAACTTTAAACTGCCGCCAGAGGTCGGCTTGCCAGCTGCTCCCTTTTTTAGCCTCCCATTCAGACAGCATTCTAACACCATAACGGCCATATTGCGCAAATAGTTGGGCTAGATTATCGCAAAGAGCGATAAGCCTCTTTTCACTTTTGCGGGGTAGATAGCGGGGAAATGCTCTCAAATACTCTAATAGCGGCCGCCAAAGTTTTTGCTGCTCTTCAGTAAGTAAGGTGTATTTTTCAATTGTTTCTAGAATCGTCGCTTGTATAAGAAGAGAAAGTTCTTGCTCTCGTGGATAGAAGGGAAGTTCTTGATCAGGATCTTGCGAGGCCAATAACCGCCCAAGCTTACCTAACGATTCCTCGATAAGTCCGATCTCTAATCCAGCAGCAATACCACATTTTGGGTCTTTTGCCAAACGCAGCTGTAGCCATGTGCCCATCGCGGAACTCGGCACAATCACGCAACGACGCGCAAAGGGTAAAACGCCAGGTGCATAAAGGGAGTCCCTAAGCTCTTCGTACAAGATCTCTAAACGATTACTAAAATAGATGTGAGGCTGCTGTATCATTGTATCCCGAATCATTAGACGAAAAAGGACATTATACCCTCCAATCAATCCAATTGCAAACTTCATCGTACCCAAAGAAAAAGGCTTGTTAGGGTCTTATTCTTTTTTTTTGCCTAGCTAACCCATGTATTGGCTAAGTTCATTGATCTGAGTACGAAAAAAAGAGAAGAACCCTTGAATTAGATTGAGTCAGCTTAGGTTTTTTTGTTTTCTGTTCCATTTGATGACCCGTTCCAGATATGTCACGAACGTACCCGTTTTTAGGTCTTTTTTTACTGCGCTTGTATATTCCGTTCTGTTGGGCAACACAATAGCATTATAGCCGCCTAATTGTAGCATTGCATTCATCCATATCCTGGCCGTCCTGCCATTTCCAAACATAAAAGGATGGATTGTGACGATTTCTTGATGTACAAAGGAAGCTGCAGCAATTGCATCGATGTCATGATTTTTAATTTTAACGGCAAGCTCTTTGATCTGCTTGCCGCATATGTGTAATTTACTTATGATTTCGGACGGATGGCATGTCGCGTGTCCAATGAGATTTAAAATTCTTAGCTCATCTGCACTCAGGTGTCTCATAGCCTTGTCAATAAGATCGAATTTTTCTAATTTGTCATACAAACTATGGAAAAATTTTAGGTCCGAGAATGTTCCTCCATAGCGATAGAATGCCTTTTTAAACCCTTTTCTGCTGATCTCAGTCTTGCCATCAAGAACAACAGAATATTGATTACGCAATTCTCCGGATTCAGTTAGATATTTAGTGACTATTTCATTTGTTTTTATGATCGATTCAGCAATTGCACTGGAATCTTTTTCAAAAAATTCATCGGAGTTGAGTATCTCTTGTTCAACATATGAAATGGCTTCTTGATAAGCTCTAGCTATTCGTTTGTCCATGCCAAAGGAAATACTATCAATTTGAGTATCAAAGATGTCTTTATTTGTATCAAAAAAGAGGCCTTTGGAGCTTTTGCTCTTTTGGCTCATGAGATCATTTAATTGTTCCGGTGAATATTTGTTCTTCACATTATCTTCAGTGATTTTAGATAATTTATTGCACTCTTCAAATGTTGGTATACTTTCAGGGATTGTGCACAAGCGCCCTTTTTCACCTGACATTAAGCCTGGAGACATTACCAAATGTAAATAAGATGGGAATGTTTTAATTGGGTGTAGGAGTTGAGGGGCAGTTGTTTTTGTCAGTTGTTTACTATAGGGTTGAAGGTAGATGGGTTCTTTGATACAGGAAGTCTTATTTACACGCACTCGGTGGGCATTAAGCTTGTTCTCAGAGCCACCTAAGGGGGTAAAAATACCAAAAATAAGCAGGACGATTAAACCTATCGCAAGAACTTTTTTTAGGATGTCATTTACCTCACGAACTGATTTTACTGTAATATATGAACGTTGCGGTAACCGCTTAGTAAAAATTTTTTTTGTTGGTTCTTCATAATTAAAACAATTTCTTAAAATTGGTAATTGTTTAATCATCGACATCAAATTAATGCTGTCCTTGTATTGGATTGTGGGTAACAATCTTTTTAGTATAATTAATAGCTCTCATAGACTCCTTGTTATTTTTTTCTGAGTGATTGATCGTTCATGCAAACCAACATTGTCTATACGTGCATTCCTGCTGTCAAAAAAGCTCAGCAACTTATGGAGTTGGGGGTAATCGACTCGGCCTGGAAGGTGACTAATGAATTCCAGCAAAAGTTTAACAAAAGCCTTATTAAGTTAAATCCTGAATCGATTGAATTGATTCGGTCGCTTTTCAACAAAGAGATAATCATACCGGGTCGTAGCTTAGATCTGCCACTGAATATTAAGGCCTCGATGCGTGACATATGTGTGGAGGCATATCAAGTTGCAAAAAAGAGATTAGATGCAGATCTCAAGATTCTAATTGTTGGAGGGGCGGTTTGGAAGTTACTGAAACCACTTTTCTTGGAGATTTTTCATAATTGTGGGATTGAGGAATCAATCACGCCTCATTTTAGGGCTAAAATCGATGCAGAGCCTAATGATTATGATCTTCAGTTAATACTGGCTGGTAACAAAGATCAAGAGGATTACCAAGTACTTATCAACGAGGGGATAGTTAGATCGTTGGCAGAAAGATACAAATGGGGATCGATCACTTCCGATGTACTTGTTGCAAAGTTAAAGGAGTCTCAGGAACGTTCTAAAATGCTCCCTAAAGAGGCATATTTGTCGCGGGTCTTTCAAGACCATCCTTATTTTGATGTAAAGAGCAAAAACCTTGTAGACATAGTGATCAAAGTATTTGGATTTGAAACAGCTTCAGATGTTATCTCTGAAAGCTCAGACAGTCGTTTTTTTCTGAGATCTATCGGCAATTCCACAAAGAGATTTGATCTTTTTTTTCCCATTGAAACAAAACCTATCGGAACGGCAAGTCGTTCTTTGAGTTTCAACGTCACTCCCATTATTCTACAAGAGGAGAACATTGAAATAAGCCTCGAGAGTCTTCTTGGAGATGAAACAATTCTTCAAGCTATCATCGATGAAAATCTATCAAACCGTACCGCAGTTTCATCCAATGAATCTGATTTTGCAAGCTTGATCTACCATATATCTAAAAATGGATTTTGCTCTAAGAAGACTCTAATAGAAGAGACTTTTGCTGCATTTCAGAAGGGATTGAAAAAATGCGGCGACACACTTCCCGAATTGCTTTCAGAGCAGTTGATACGCTGTGCTAAGCATAGTCTACTGCCTCATCAAGCTATGATAGTGATGACTTTTAATGCGTCAGCCATCCTTTTGAAATTGTTTCCAGAATTTGAGAAAGAAATTCAAAATCTGTGGCAGATGGGCTTTAGGCATATAGAAAAGCTTAAAATATTACCGACAAGGAGCCAGCAGGATGATTTGATTGAGCAAATGCAGATATTAATGCGGAATCCGGAATTTTGTTTTCAC
>JACCVN010000441.1 GCA_013698165.1 Parachlamydiaceae bacterium
CTTAAGAAACTCAGAGGGATAAACGACTACTTGAGCAGGCTCCTGAGAGGTGACTTCTAAAGCGTTAACCGCCTTAGCGTCATCCTTAGGAAGAGCCGCCAAAAGAGAATCGGGAGCACCATGATGAAAGCGATTCATCAATACACGCATAATTAATACGCCTTTACCTTGCATCTAAAAGCCTATATTAAGTTTCATCAATATCGCGGTCAATACCTTGATCGCTTTTCTCAGGTTCTTTTTTCGCAGGCTTTGCCGACTCAGCCAATTTTTTATCCACTATTCCACTGTCATCGATAGCATGTAGACTGAACAAGGACTTGAAGCCTCCACTTTTACTTAATAGCGGAAGAACTTTCCAAATGACCCAAATAAGGCTCAGTAACAGGGATAATAATAGGATTGTGAACGTGAAAAAAATAATCCTAAAACGTGTTAAAGAGTCTTTAGCAATAACAATTGACCATGTTTGTACGTACTGCTTTTCCTCGTCGGAACTCAGGCTCATGCTTGGTGAATCGCTAAGTTTTGAACGTTCTCCAATAACTGTAACATCATCAGGATCAAGCCCGGTTACTGAAGAGGCCACAAATCTTTGTATTTTAGTTCTGAGGTGACTGTTAGGATCATCTAAAACTCCCGAGTGTTTTAACCACACAGAGGCTGTAATTTTACCTTTCATCTTCCCGGGATTTAAGGGATCTTCTTCAGGAAAAGAGACCTGCACGTCGGCATCAAGAATCCCCTCATATTTCCGCAAGGTACTTGCTAACTGTTCTGCAAGGGCGGCCCGGTATTTGATTTTTTCTTGAAGATCGGAGGGAACAAGACCACTCGTGGAAAAAATACTTAAAAGGTTTTGGCTTTTCCGCCTTGGCAAGCCTTGTTGATTTAATAGCCTCATTGCTTCTGAAGAATCCGGTGCTTTGACGACGATATCCCATTCGACAATAGCGCTTCCGCCACCAGCACCGCCGCTCTCAGCTTTTACCTTTTCCGCTCCAATCCCTTTAGAGGATAGGAAAACAAGGATTTCGTTAGCATCTTTTTCGTCCAGTCCATTGACAATTTTTACACTGCTTTCACAGCTAGTGATCAACGGTAGACAAAAGCAGAGCAATATTAAATAACTAAGGAGCTTAATAAGTCTGAAAGATTTGAATTCTTTGGTGCATGGCATCGTCGTCATCTTTTTCTCGTTTTTTCTTTTTTCTTCATCCTAGCATAATAACAATTTTAGTCTCGTTAAAATTACGCGAGATTTAAGTTTCACTGCCTTCTAACTCCACGAGGACGGCATGGTTATATTGCCTTTCATCAAGCTCGCCTTCCTTTTTAGCAATATAAACTGCGCAAACAGAGTCGCCTAAGATATTCAATACTGTCGACATCATTTCACGAATTCTATCAATACCGGCTAAAAGAGCAAGTCCTTCGATTGGAAGTCCGACAGAAGTAAACACAACCGATAACATAATGAATCCCGTACCTGGAATTCCTGCAGCTCCAATTGAAGAAAGTGATGCAGTGACAACTATTGTTATCAAACTTTGCCAACTCAAGTCAATGCCGTAAGCTTGTGCGATAAATACTGCACTCATCCCTTGGAATATTGCGGCTCCATTCATATTGACTGTAGATCCTAAAGGCAAAACAAAATTGGCTACATTTTTCGATACTCCCAGGTTTTTCTGGGTGCAGTGAATTGTCACTGGAAGTGTGGCAGAACTGCTGCAAGTTGAAAATGCCATCATCATCGCATCACTCATTCCCTTAAAAAATGGAATCGGGTTCAAATTCGCAAGAAAATATAGTATTCCGCAAAAAACCACGATGACATGAAAAATACAGGCAGCATAATAGGCCATTACAAGCTTAAATAACGAAGGGAGAACGGCAAATCCGAAGGTAGATGTGACCGTAGCCATTATAGCGAAGACCCCAATAGGAGAAAATTCCATAATAATTGATGTCAGCCTGAACATAATGTCAGAAAGTGATTCCAGCACTTCTAACAATGGCCTACCCTTTTCACCAGCGAAATTAATCGAAATACCTAAAAATAATGAAAAAACAATGATCTGCAACACATTGCCTTGTACGAGTGATGCCATAGGATTTACTGGAATAATCGAAAGAATAATCTCTTTTAGCGAAGGGGGTGCAGCGACATTGACTACGGAAGTGGATGTTAAATTCAATCCCGAACCCGGCTCAAAAAGTTTAGCAAAGAGAAGGCCGATGGCTATGGCGATAATGGTGGTTATCAGATACAGCAATAATGTTTTTATACCCACACGCCCAAGTTTTTGGGGATCATGGATACTTGTGATTCCCACAGTCATCGATGAGAAAACCAACAGAACAATAATCATGCTGATAAGGCTTAAAAAAATTGTCCCTATGGGAGCGAGGAAATCTCCTAATGCCGCGGGCAACCATCCCTGATGAATACTCAATCCAGTGATCGTACCCAAAAATAGGGCGATGAATATTTTAAGCCAAAGTTTCATTGTATTTATCCTTTCTAAGTTCCATAAGAAATGTGCTACAATTATTTACACAACTGTGCTTTGCGCAAGCTATTTGTGTAAATTGTTGGAGCCAATTCTTAAACACACTTTTCCACACGGTCTTTGGCTGAAGCAATAAAACTCTGCCACTCTTCTTCACCTTTTTGAATTTTTAATTCAATCTGTAACCATGCTGCAGGTAAGCATAGCTGGAATGAGTCTGTAAATTTCACTTTATCTTTTTCTGTACAAAGGAGAATTTCAACCCCCTGCTTTAGACAATTATGCGCAAAGATATCCAATGCGTGCAGATCAAAATGTTGATGGTCGGCAAGGATATGCTTTGAAATAATTTCAGCACCTTCGTTTTTAACAGTATTTTCAAAATACTCAGGATAAGCAATACTACAGAATATCCCCACACGCTTCCCTTGCAACGATTCAACTTTTTCGCCTTTAAAATCGAAAACTCCGACTACCTGCATTTGCATTCCCACTATAGGTGCTTTGGAATACTGCACAATCTGTGCGCGGCATTGATCAAAAATCTCCATATTTTCAGCATGATTGAGCACAATTAAGTCGGCCCTACCAAGAGAGCTGCGTCTTTCACGCAAAAATCCCCTAGGTAAAAAGTAACCTTGCCCAAAAAGATCTCTGGCATTCATGACGACAATTTCAAAGTCTCTTGCAAGATGACGATGCTGCATGCCATCATCCATAATGATCATCTTTGCGCCTGCTTTAGCAGCCATTATCGATGCTTTGTGACGATCCTTGCCAACAATCACAAAAGATTTTGGGAGATTATTGGCCAGCAAAAAGGGTTCATCTCCACAAAAAGATGCTGGATGCATTGGACCATCCCCTTTGCTTAGCCATATCGGCGCAGAAGATCGTTCTGAATTAGACCGATAGCCACGTGATAAAATCGCTAAATTCATTAAAGGGCTAAATTCTTTGGCAAGCATAAGAGTCACAGGTGTTTTTCCGGTGCCTCCGGCGACAATGTTGCCAACGCTAATCACTAGTGGGACAGGAGGATAAAAACGGCGTAGCCATCCCCGATCAAATGCCCAATTTCGCATAACTACGACAGATTGAAAACACCAGCTGAAAATTCGAAGAAAAAATTTAACAACAGTAGCAAAAAAACCGGTTCTATGGTTTTTTATCACTTCAACAAAATATTTTTCAAAACGTTTTGATTTCACTTTCTCACTCTTTTGCTGGAATACACTCCCGACAACAATGAACGCTTAATTAGTCACCTAGCCGTGATGAGTATATACTCGAAATAGCTGAGTCGGAGAATTTGGGCAACGCGAAAGCTCTCGCGATTGAGCTCATTTAAAAGACCTTGTATTGTACAATACAGGGTCTTTTAAATGAGCTCAATCGCGTGGCTTTGGCGCAGCCGAAATTTCTCAGATTCAGCTATCTCGAGTATAGATCGGAAAATAGTAATTCTTCGACCATTTCGATAATTATGTGAATAGCAGCCATGTGAGATTCTTGAATGCGATCTGAACTCGAAAACCCATCAATAACTAACTCATAGTCAGCACGCTCTTTGAGCTTACCACCACCCTTTCCAAGAAAGAGGACAGTTGTAATCCCTTTTTTCTCGGCGGCTTCCATAGCCCGGATAATGTTCTGTGAATTACCGCTGGTTGTTAAGCCCACAAATATATCTTCCGGCTTTGCATATGCTTCAACTCCCCGAGCAAAAACCCATTCAAAGCCAAGATCATTAGCAACACAAGTGATATGTCCGGCATCAGAAAGTGCAATTGCAGGCAACGCAGGGCGAATATTACGGAAAAATCCTGTCAATTCTTCAGCAAAATGGTTGGCATCACATAGGCTGCCGCCATTACCAGCAATGATGACTTTTCCGCCATTTTGAAAACATTCTGCTAGGGCAGCAGCAACATTTTCAATAAATTCTATTGCGTGAGCCGAGTTGAGTTGATTAACAGCGGAAATGCTATTTGCAATGGAACAATAAATTTTATTTCGCATGATTATACCAAATGCCCTATCGCACAACTTATTTTTGCACACTTCCTAAAGTTTGCTCAATTGGCTAAATAAAATCAAGGAACGAAACAATATACTCTACATAGCTGAATCTGAGAAATTTTGACTGCACCAAGCCCTAGGTTGAGCTATTGAGTATATTTTTCACCCTCCATCCTTCATCCTTACAAATCGAGTGCTATAAAATTTACTATCTGTAATCATGAAATATAACATGTAAATCAAAAATTGAGGACGGATATGTTTGCCACACTAATTTCACTGGTAGTTGCCGCTTTGACAGTATTGTTCTCTCTACACGAGAACTTCAAAGAAGATCCGCTGATCACTAATACCCTTACACTCGTCCCGATATTTCTACTTTTCGCACTGGCATTTATTTGGGCTATAGCCTTTAACACCTTCCAAAAAGCTGAGCAAAATTTGACCCCCAGAGTTTTGCAACTGGTTAAACATGATGGACACCTAAAATTATATGCTGCCGGATTAATTTTGGTGTCTTTTCTCGCATTTTTCATCAGCTTGAATCCAACAGTAATAGAATATTTTACTAACATCCCGCGTTTTACAACATTGCCCTGGATAGCCTTTTGGATTATATTAATCGGAATGGGATTCGACTTTCTTTATCTCACCATCAAACGTATATATGATTACATTAACCCCTTTAGCGTCCTCACATTTTTTACTCAAGCTGCTAAACAAAGTGTTAATGCCGATAGAGAAATCGACATGTGCAACTGGGTCGAATCCCTCTCTGAAATTGCTGTAAAATCCCTAAATCGCTCCAGCAATTCCTTATGCCTGCAAAGTTTAAATGAAATGCGCGATGTTCTACGCATCTTCTTAGATTCTTCAAAAAGCATCGCACATCAGACCCAAGATAAACAAAGTTTATCTGAAGGAATCACCGATAGAGTCAGCTATACACTTTTTTACTTTTTAGACAGGTTTTCATTGATCTTTCATACGGCGCTCGACAAGAAAATTGAACCTGTCTGCAGCTCTATTGTGACGACTTTAGGCAAAGTTGCGGTCGATGCAGCCAACTGTGATTTATCACTTGTCAGCCACCCTGTACGTTTTATTGGAGACTTCTGCCGCGAGGCTGAAGAACACAAAATGAAGGAAGTTCCAATAAAAGGCAGTATCACTCTCGTAGAAGCCTCCAGAGCAATTATCAACGATGTCGATTATACTTATCAAGACCTCATCGATCCCTTTTTAAGCGTGATAAGCCAGTTAAATGAAATGGCCAAAGAAAGCTTCCGTGAAAATAAGAATCTCAGCATTAAAATGCTTATGCAGCCGCTCGTTGACTTAAAAACGATCTTTCAATCTGATAAGCTTGCCTCTCACCGGGATACCCCAGCATTACAAGCCGCAGTCAACAATGTGCTAGCGGAATGGGAAACTCTCGATTCCGTCCTGCGGACAATGCCACCAATCCCAATTCCGGCTACACCTGAGGAGGGGTAAGCATATTTATTACCGTTGAGTTCATTTCTAGCAGCAAACAGGATAAGCAGGATCGCGAGCGGCAGGATTGGCAGGATATCAGGGAAAGGATAATCAAGGATGGCATTTGTAGATTAACACTCAGCTACTAACGCACGAGGGGCATTTAGGGCTTTGCATTTTATCGAATCAGCTTTGCTGATTCGATA
>JACCVN010000468.1 GCA_013698165.1 Parachlamydiaceae bacterium
ATTATCCAATTTTTTTAAATCCTAAATTTGCATTAAAAGAGAAGAACCCTTGTCAGGGTTATGAGGGCTTTTTTTGCTTTCCCGTAGTTGCAGCTGTCTTCGCTATCGCTCGCAAGCCTTACTACGGGCTACAGAGAGAGATCCACTATCGTGGATTAGCTACCAAAAAACATTATGGCAATACTATATACATGTAACGCGCTAGAATGCAACTTGTTGAGGGAGCATTGCTGCTAATCCACGGTAGTGGATCTCTCTATGTAGCGCGTAGCAAGGCTTGCGAGCGATAGCGAAGACAGCTGCAGCTACGGGTATGCAAAAAAAGCCCTCATAACCCTGACAAGGGTTCTTCTCTTTTAATACAAATTTAGGATTTAAAAATTGGGTAATAAAAGGTTTGTCCAGTGGCTAGCGTGCTACCACATTCGTGGCTTTTATTTTGTATTAATCATTCTTACACCAGTAGCGAAGGTGTAAATTTTGTGCAGTTTTTCACCACATTACTTCATGTGGATTTATTGTGCATATGTCAATGCAATATCTAACTTCGATGTTTGTGATTTTATCCCGATTTATGCACAAACACAACATCTTAGCACGGAGAAGAGTTTGACAGGGAATTGAATGTGTATGCTCTGAGGCAAGTATTTAAGTCGCCATGTGTTTATCTTGATGCAAATTTTGAATCGACTTGGAGGTTTAAATTGTGTATTGTTTGTGGTAAATTCAATTAACTTAGAGGCTGCTATGAACAGTGTATGGAAAGAATTACATTCAAATTACCAAGCACAAGACTGGATTGAAAAACCTTCATTATTTGCTGAAACAGCCGTACAATATTTTCCAAAGTCCGGTAAGATTTTGGAATTGGGTGCAGGGCATGGCCAAGATAGCATTTTTTTTATCAATCAAGGTTATGAGGTCGTAAGCACTGACATCGAAACTTCCTCTCTTAAATTGAATTTATCCAAACTGCCAGAAACACTAACTAAAAAAATTAAGGTCATGCAGGTAGACCTGAAAGAGCCATTACCCTACAAAGATAATTCTTTTGATATTGTCTATGCCCACCTTTCGCTACATTATTTTGACCAAGAAATAACTTATGAAATCATCAATGAGATCGAACGCATCCTAAAGCCCGGGGGTGTTATTGCTTTTCTGACTAACTCCATAAGCGATCCAGAATACAATACAGGCACACGTATTGAAGAGGATTATTTTCTTATCGGCAAGGCAAACAAACGGTACTTTTCTATAGATTCTGCCCGAAAATTAACCAGAAGTTTTGAAGTCAATTTAATAGATAATCTGGGGCAATCCTACAAAGACCGAATTAAAGGGATTAACAATCTTATTCGTTTTATTGGTCACAAACCCTTAGGCTGAAACTCCTGAGAAGCTCCTTTCTCTCGAATTGCCGGCTTGGGCCTACTACTTTAATGGTTTATTCATCCCTTAAAAATGACCTTAGGGCACTAAGTTTAAGCCCGCGTATAACTTCATCGCCATTTAACTGGCCTTTCATGTGAAGGTCGAAATAATAACTCACTGGAGGAAGGTCTTTTTCCCACAGCATTTCTTCTAATTCGAGCTGTCTTTTCTCTCTCATTTCCCAATCCGGCATAGAGGGTTCAAAAGCAGAAAAAATAGAAGTGTAAATGCGAAACATGCTTACTTGCTTCATTAATTTTAGTAAAAGAAGCTCCTGCTCACTTGGTAATCGCCCTAAGTAATGGTTAAGAATTTCACAGTGACGCTTCTCTTCAATATTATTAACCAGAATAAAATATCCTAAATCATTGTAGGCATAACCCATTCCGGCATCTGTCCAATCGATAAATTTAAATACTGCCCCTTCTGCAATCACATTTAGTGAATTTAAATCATTATGACAAGGAACCAACATCTCTTCCTTGAACATTTCTTCTATATGACTTAGCTTTTTTAATGCATTGTCGACCGCTTCCTTCGGGAAGGGAATTTCATTTTGTTTAATCTTCTCTACTTGCGTTCTGATCCTTTCAAAAACTGTCAATCCAGTTGGGAAATCCCTTGTGGGCTCATGCAAACGCTTCATCGTCTGAAGGAAAACACATAATTTATCTTCATTTGAAAATAGCTCTGGACTCAGTGTATCCCCTTTAACAAAGTCCATAATCATTGCTAAATAGTGGTCAGCGACAAAGTAAACAAAAGGTCCAATGCCAATATTTCCAGCATATGTTGCAGCAGTAATCTCTAGCTTTTTCTCTTCAATTGTATTCTCTGGATTAAGAATTCGAAGGACATAGTCCTTGCCTTCTACAGTGACTTTATAGTTTTTAGCTCCGCTTAATCCGCCAAACAGTTCTACAACGTTCAAGGGTTGTCTTGAATCTAAAAAATACTCGGCAAGATAATCTGTAGGGGCAGCATGAAGACCGCAAAAACAGAAAAAAATGAAGACGAAAAATCTTATGTATCTTTTAAAGTGCATTTGCATTACTTCCAATTTATCAGCTAAAAACCCTATTAATTTCAATTAGTTTATAATAAATCGTCATTTTTTAATAGTTTTAATAAATTTAAGGAGTGGAAATTACGACTCAGATCTGTCAAGTCTATAAAGGGAAAAGTACCATCCAGTTTTTGCCATCAAAATGACATCCACTATAGCTGCCAAAACTGAACATATGCGGGATCTGATGTTTGTCTATGTCATTCAAAGAGCAATGGATTTGCTTCCCCAAATTATCTAGGGTAATTTGGTATAAACCGGGGTGTGTTTTTTCATTGGATTCCGATTCAATTTCTTGATACGCACTATCAAGAATGTGTGGATCAGCGATCCACAAAATTGTATTTGAGCCATCGCGACCAATTCCTATAATATTGATCGCAAAAAAACCATCGTCAATCATAACGGGGGCAGCATTATCCCGTCGAAAATGCTTTATTAGCCTCTCTATGAATGTTTGAAAATTCAAAGGCTTATGATGAAATACATCTTGTGGTGCATTGCAATTGCCGGGAATACCATTAACAGTTTCCAACACTGCAGATAAATTGTAAAAATGCATCACCATTTCACCAATAAATGGTTCAGCCCAACCCGATTCCAGATCGTAAGGAGCAAATTTTGTTAAGGGTGAGAATGTATGAGAGTATTTATCTCCATAAAGCAACTTGAGAACATCGGAGCGCCCAAACAAGTGAAATAAATTTTCAAACGATATATTAATGTTTTTGGCGCTTAATATCGTTTGAATCGTTCTCCAAGCACAACCCCATCCTAAATCACGCACTCCCTCAGAATTATACCCATAAAAAGTTGCTCCTTGAACAAAATATTTAATCCCAACCGGCGCAAAAGGTAAGCCTATTTTTACTGGAGGTTGATTTTCACTCATTAATTCTAATTTTACACGTTGATAACTTGAATGTTTCCGCTGTTGATTTATATGTTCAGGCAATTTCATCACGTATTCACTTTTAACAGATTCAAAAGAAATTCCTATCGATTTTTCAAGGTGAATTTCATGAATTAGGGCATCTTTGGGATTTGAATCTTGCATTTGGACCTATGTAATTTGGCAATAACTTAGCATTTTAAAGGCTAAAAGTTAAGAGATTATGTTGCTCGTATGCATAAAATTTTTACATTAAGCATTAGGCACATTTGACGGTTTAAACTATTTTGAATATAATAAATAGAAGAATTTATAGCTATAATTTGATCAAGATTATGCTGTACTCAAGGAGTCATCATATGAACTACCAATTTTCGTGGAAAAGTGATAGTACACATGATCATCAAGTCGCGTTTAATCCGAAATCAAAGAATCCTTCCGGCGCAGAAAACACTGTTTCGATAAATGGACATGCCTATACCTTATCCGGTACAAAGGAAGATATTTCTTTTATAATACATGCTCTTAGCCAAAAAAATTTTCAATCTCTTAACGATTTTCAAAAAGCATTGGAAGGTTTGGAACGCAATCCTCTCGTTTCAAATCATAATATCCATATTTATAGAGAAACGGGCCTTTCAACGAAGAAAATTGCCGAAGCAAGCTCACTCCCCCGATTGAAAACCGAAGATGCTTTACCACAAGAGTTTAAGGATTATTTCAAACAACTATCAAAACATCAGGCTATTTCGGGTGTAATATCAGTATCATGGGGAGATAGAGAGCCGATGACAATTGTAGCTATTGAGAATGTATCCCAAACTCCATTTACAGCGGATACACCTTTCAACATTATGTCTGCAGGAAAGGCATTTACATCTGCAGCAATCATACAATTAGTAGAAAAAAATATCTCAATAGATGACATAAAAAAGTTTACGCTAAATACTCCTCTTGTGGATATCGGATTGTCGACCGAAGATTATCACTTGTATGGTGCGGATGAAAAATATCTATACGATCTTTGCCCCAATTCCGATTTTAGAACTGTGGTAGATCAAGCTATCGAAGCTTTTAGAGCAAATCCAAATATAACTATTAGGCATTTATTGCAGCATCAAAGCGGCCTTATCGATGATAAAGATGTGAAAGGGTTGCGTTTTGATAAGGAAATGATCGATCATTATAAGTATTCAAATTATGGTTACCAAATTTTAGCCCGAGTGATTACTAAGATGTCTAAAGTCCCCTTTCAAGATTTTATTAAAATAAATATTATTGAAAAGTCAGGGGCTGAAGGATCAGCATCCAGGACAGGTAAGGAACCGACGCCTCATGATTGCGTGTTGGGTAAACTCGAAAAAAAAATAGGCCCTGAAAATGTTATCAAAGTTCCGGATGCTGATGGGAATGGTTGTTGGTGGATGACAGCTGGCAACTTAGAAAAAGTAGCAAGATCATTTGCACAAGGTGACCTGTTTGCAAATAAGGAAAATTTGAGTATATTAAAAATCCCCTTAATAACAAATGTAAAGGATGGTTTTACCCTAGAAGAAGGTGCGGGCATTAAGCTTGCTCCTGATCCTAAAAAAAACAAAGATTCTAATAAGCAAGCCATTGTTTTTCAAGGTACTCATGAAGGTCGATCGGCAGTTGCTGTGGTGATTCAAGGTGGCAAGGAAACCTTGAGCATAGGCGGAGTATTTAACTGCATGGATGGCAGTAATTGTTGGGCCGACATTGTAGAGATCTATAGAGGCACCTCTATTACCATGCCCTTGGAAAAATATGCCCATTTCAGTTTGCGTTTGAAAGCTTGTGACGAATTATATAAGGAACTTTCTGAGACCCCCCCTAAGCAAATAGATGCGATGAAAGATTTATTAAAGAAATTTGCTGTTCACGGAATCGCTCCTGAATACAAAGCAATAAGTTTAAAACTTGAGAAAACAGGTCAAGAACTACAAAAAGCCACTGCTGATTTAATGCGCAAAGCAGACTGGGAGCTTCAAAATCAGAAGACATAGATGCCACAGTCTCGAAAATCAGTTGCTATAATCTATCAATTCTGCGAGAAATCCTTATCTATACTTGTCATAGCTAAATATGAGAAATTTCTGCTGCTCCAAATCCTCAGATTGAGCTAGTACACTGTCAAGGTAGAATTTTCGACTATTTCTAGCGTGAAAGCTCCCGTGGTTTGTCGATCGTAAAAGGGGTTGTATTAGTCAATACAGCC
>JACCVN010000474.1 GCA_013698165.1 Parachlamydiaceae bacterium
TATCGAACGGCGCAATAATGCCCTAGATATCGGCGTATGGTTAGCCAAAATTGCAAGGGGTGAAAAGCTTTAGGGGGTATGGATAGCCTATTTTCTCTAAACAATTACACGCATGCGATTTCCTCCAGATCAGCCAACCATAGCTTTTAATTGAGAATGCGATACAAGCCAGATATTCTTAAATCATTTGTTTCTGGCAACAAAAATATGAGCTTGGACATTCAAAAGTTTGATGTTTGGTTTTAGCACGTAGCATCTAAAAGCCAAACTAAATTTTTGATTTGACAAACCATAATTCATGTTTTCATTTTTCGTTAGTTCCACTACTACAGTCGCATGCGCGTCACTACAAACTTCGACTGTAAAACCGTTAATTTCTGCCGCCTCTTGGAGCTTTTGAGGAAACACTTCTTGGCTTGAAATTGTTTCTAATTTTGATGAAAAAATCTCATTTATACGGTCAATCAGATTTTCACTACCCTGTATTTCATTACTGACAAACTTCCAAGTAGAGAAAACCTGTAACAGCCTTTTTTGCATCACCCAGTATTTAAATAGTGATATCTCTTGAGATGAGAGCACGTGTGATTTTTCTTTTAATAATTGTAGAAAATCAGATCGATCGATTTTGTACACGCTATTCAATTGTTCATTAGCCGGGAGGTAAACGCAATCTGTACTATCCTTTGCGAGTGCATCAAAAAATATATTACCAAAAAAATTTTGATCAGCAAAATGAATACAAACATCTCCTGGTTTAATTACTTTGGAAATATTTTCAAAAGCCGTTACCAACATATCATAAGGAAGGGTATCCAAAACATTGCACCCTACAACACAATTAAATTTAGTATCAATTTTTGCAGAACTATTTAATAGATCAAACTGAATATATTGTTTATTTAATATTCCCTTTGATGATGGAGAGTAGATATCTGAAAATTTCCATGATTGGTAAGGAATTATCCCCGACAAAAATGATTCAGGACTGTTTTTTCCCATTACGTGCTGGATCTTCCCCGCACCAATTTCTAAAACATTTAATTGGTGAAGGTTGTATTTATTTGCGATGTTATTAAAAACGACTGTATATGGCGCTATAAAAGCATTTCGCAATTGCATAGCGGAGGAATATTCTTCTTCATTCCACCCAAAAGCGGTTCTTCTCAAATTATCTGTTAGGTGGGATTTAGAAACTTCCTTGACCTTGTCTTCATCAACGTAGCTCACTAGAATATTAACAGCATTTAACAAGGCTTGGGTGGATGAAACTTGAGTGGACGAATTGACTTGCATGAACTATCCTTTCTTCAAAATCGGCTTGTACGCTTTGCATAGTGACATAGTTTACACTTTTTGCTTGCCCTTGTCATCTATTAAAAGATGGAGGAATTCCTGTACACTGAGTTCAGTTATACCATTCGTTTAAGGACAAGGATTATGAATTACATTATATCTGCCTGCAGTTTTGTTATGGTCTTCAGCACGTTAAGCGGGCAACTCACAGGCTAAACTGTAAAAGAGCTCCTAGTTTCGCACCCCTCAAACTCTAAACTTAAAGAGAAATTAAATAGAAATATTCTTGAAAAATTAATAGTAATTATGTATAGTCTTTCTTCATAGATAAGGATCCCCATGCTCAACAAAATAATTTTGTTTTTTTTTGTATTTAATAATTTTTTCGCTTCAAATGCTGAATCCTGTTCAACTTTTTTATTAGAAAAAAGTGATCAAATCCTATTAGCAAAAAGTTATGATTGGATTATTGAAGATGGTTTAATTATGGTGAATAAACGCCATATCGCAAAAGTCGCAATGACTAAAGACTCCCCTATGCCTATGCAATGGATCTCCAAATATGGAAGTATCATTTTTACTCAAGCAGGCAGAGAACTTCCTATGGGCGGCATGAATGAAACAGGGCTCGCCATTGAATTAATGTGGCTTGATGACACTGCCTATCCTATGCCGGACTCTCGTTCAACAGTATATGATTTGCAATGGATACAATATCAATTGGATACAGCCGAGAATATCGAAGAAGTTGTTGCGAGCAATCAAATTTTGAGAATCGATAATGATAGCAAGTCTTTAGTCCATTTTATCATTGTTGATAATACAGGAAATAGAGCAATTATTGAATTTATCAATGGTGAGATGGTTGTACATTCTCGAAATGAACTGCTATTGCCTGTTTTGACAAATAACTCCTATCAGGAATCTTTAGAATAT